>JAFPCE010000217.1 GCA_017390245.1 Selenomonadaceae bacterium | reverse complement strand
GGTGAAGAAGCACTGCTGCTGCAGGAAAACAAGCTGCCCTTTGAGGTAGTGCCTGGGGTTACTTCAGCTATTTCTGTGCCAGCCTATGCGGGCATTCCAGTTACCCACCGGGGACTGGCGGCATCCTTTGCTGTTGTAACAGGCCATGAAGATCCCACCAAGGATAATTCAGATATTAACTGGCCTCATCTGGCCCAGGCTACGGATACAGCTATTTTCCTCATGGGTGTGGCCAATCTGCCCCATATCACCAGCAAGCTCGTAGAAAATGGCAGAAGTGAAGATACTCCGGCAGCTATTATCCGCTGGGGCACAAAGCCACAGCAGCAGGTATGGACCACCACTGTAGGTGAAGCTGCCCAGATGGCTAAAACAGAAAATATCAAACCACCATGTATCTTCATTGTGGGCGATGTAGTAACCCTCAGGGAAAAAATTGCCTGGTTTGATAACATGGACATGAAGCCACTATTTGGCAAAAAAATCCTGGTAACCCGTTCCAGAGCTCAGGCATCGAAGCTGGTGCTGGCTTTAGAGGAACTGGGGGCAGAGTGCATCGAAGCACCTGCCATCAGGCTGCAGCCACCAGCTGATAACTATCAGGCCATAGATGCAGCACTGGCAGATATTGACACCTATAACTGGAGTATTTTCACCAGCACTAACGGCGTGGAGCATTTCTTTCAGAGGCTCTTTGCCCAAAACATGGATGCCAGGGCCTTGAGCAATATGAAAATCTGCGCTATTGGTGAGGCTACTGCCCAGAAGCTGCTCAGCTATGGCATTAAGGCAGATATTGTACCTGAGGAATACAGAGCCGAGGGGGTCATAGATGCCCTGCAGCTGTTAGTAAAGGCTGGGGAAAAGGTGCTGTTGCCACGGGCCCAGGAGGCACGGGAAATCCTGCCGGATTCCCTCAGGAAAATGGGCATCATAGTGGATGTTGCTCCTGTCTATGAAACGGTAGCAGGGGAAGCCGATGGCACTATGCTGGCAGATTTGCTGGCGGCAGGTGATATTGATTTGGTAACCTTTACCAGCTCCTCTACTGTGAAGAATTTGATGAAAATATTAGGTGACAGAGCCAGGGAGCTCATGGAGAAAACCAGAATTGCTGCTATTGGCCCTGTAACAGCCAGAACCTGCGAAGAATACGGCTTTAAGGCAGATATTATAGCAGAAAAATACACTATAGATGGTTTAGTAAACAGCATTAAAAATATGTAAAAAGCATTAAAAGTAATAAGGAGGCTTTTTCAATGATGGAGCAGAAGCTGCGTCCCCGCAGAATGCGTATTAGTGAAAATATGAGAGCTATGGTTCGTGAAACCCAGCTGTCTGTAAAGGATTTTGTTTATCCGATTTTTGTAGTAGCAGGTACTAATGTCAAGGAAGAGATTCCCAGCATGCCAAACTGTTACCACTTATCTGTGGACAAGGCTGTAGATCAGGCAAAGGAAATCGCTGAGCTGGGGATACCAGCAGTAGAGGTATTTGGCCTGCCAGAATACAAGGACGAAATCGGTTCCAGCGCCTGGGATATGAATTCTCCAGTCCAGAGAGCCATCAAGGCCATCAAGGAAGCAGTCCCTCAGCTGATGATTGTGGGGGATGTGTGCCTGTGCCAGTATACTACTCATGGCCATTGCGGCCAGCTGTGCGGCCATTATGTAGATAACGACAAGACTCTGGCTCTCTTGCAGAAGGTAGCTGTGAGCCAGGCCCAGGCTGGTGCGGATATTATTGCTCCATCTGATATGATGGATGGCCGTGTAGCTGCTATCCGTGAGGCATTGGACGAAAATGGCTTTACCAATGTTTCCATTATGTCCTATGCAGTAAAATACGCATCTGGCTACTATGGTCCATTCAGAGATGCAGCAGACAGTGCCCCTCAGTTTGGTGACAGAAAGGCTTATCAGATGGATCCTGCTAATAGCCGCGAGGCCATGAAGGAAGTGGAGCTGGATCTGGCTGAGGGTGCAGATATTATTATGGTGAAGCCTGCCCTGGCATATCTTGATATTGTGCATCAGGTCAGGGAAAAAATTAATCATCCAGTAGCTGTATACAATGTCAGCGGTGAGTATGCTATGGTAAAGGCTGCAGCTGCCAATGGCTGGATTGATGAAAAGCGCATTGTACTGGAAACCTTAACCAGCATGAAGCGTGCCGGTGCAGATATTATCATTACCTATCATGCAATAGACGCAGCTAAATGGCTGAGAGAGGAGAATCTGTAATGCTGAATCTGGAAAAGTCTGCTGAGGCCTTTGCTGAAGCGAAAAATCTCATGCCGGGGGGCGTTAACAGCCCTGTCCGTTCCTACCGGGGCATGAGCTGTCCTCCGCCATTTATTGCCAGAGCTGAGGGAAGCCATATTTATGATATTGATGGTAATGAATATATAGATTATGTAGGTTCCTGGGGGCCAATGATTGTGGGACATGCCCATCCCCAGGTAGTTAAGGCACTGCAGGAGGCAGCTGCCCGCGGCACCAGCTACGGTGCACCTACCCTTTTAGAAAGCCAGCTGGCTAAGAAAGTCATGGAGGTTTATCCATCCATGGAGGTTATCCGCATGGTGAACTCTGGTACTGAGGCTACCATGAGTGCTTTGCGTCTGGCCCGGGGCTATACTGGGCGGAACAAAATCGTAAAGTTTATCGGCTGCTACCACGGCCACAGTGACAGCCTGCTGGTGAAGGCTGGTTCTGGTCTGGCAACCTTCGGTGTACCTGACAGTCCTGGTGTAACTCCAGGCACTGCTGAGGATACCATCACTGTTCCTTACAATGATTTTGAGGCCTTCAAGGCTGTTATGGAGGAAAAGGGCGAGAAAATTGCTGCTGTTATTGTAGAGCCTGTAGCTGGCAACATGGGACTGGTACTGCCAAAGCCAGGCTATCTGGATTTACTGAGAAAGCTTACCAAGGAGCATGGTACGCTTTTAATTTTTGATGAGGTTATGTGCGGCTTCAGAGCATCCCTGGGAGGAGCACAGGCAGCCTATGCCATTCATCCAGACTTAACCTGTCTGGGCAAAATCATTGGCGGCGGTCTGCCAGTGGCAGCCTATGGTGGCAGACGTGAGATAATGGAGCAGGTTTCCCCGGCAGGTCCTGTATATCAGGCAGGTACTCTTTCTGGCAATCCGCTGGCTATGACTGCAGGCCTGGAAACCTTGAATATCATCACTGCCCAGCCTGAGCCTGGGGAAGGAGATTACAGCCGCAAGCTGACCTTAAAGACCAAGGATTTAATCCTGGGCATTGCTGGCAAGGCAAGGGAAGCAGGGGTAGCACTGCAGGTACAGCAGGCTGGTTCTATGTTTGGCTTCTTCTTTAACGACCATGAGGTTGTGGACTATGAAACCTCTGCAGCATCAGACCAGGAGGCCTTTAAGGTATGGTTTATGTCCATGCTGGAGCAGGGCATCTATATGGCACCATCCCAGTTTGAAACCCTGTTTATGTCTGGGGCTCATACTGATGAGGATATTCAGAAGACCATTGCGGCAGCAGAAGTGGCATTGAAGAAAGTGGCAGAGTTCCAGAAAAACCGTTAAGAAAAAATTTTTCTTGACTTAAAGTTAACTTCAATTGATATATTGATGGCGTGATAAGATTTTACAGCATGGTTTGGCCGTGCTTTGTTTGAAGGGAGTGCTGTTAATGTATTTAGAGAAGGTTAATGGTCCTGCTGATGTAAAGGCTTTGGAGGTTAGTGAGCTGCAGGGATTAGCTGATGAGGTGAGAGCGGCAGTTATTGAGAAGGTCAGCAATCACGGCGGCCATATTGGTCCAAACTTAGGCATGGTAGAGGCTACTGTGGCACTGCATTATGTCTTTGAGTCACCAAAGGACAAGATCGTCTATGATGTATCTCATCAGAGCTATCCTCACAAGGTTATTACTAGCCGCAAGGAGGCTTTTCTTTCTCCTGAGCATTATGATGATGTTACTGGTTACACCAATCCCAAGGAAAGTGAGCATGATTTCTTTACTGTAGGCCATACCTCTACTTCTGTGTCTCTGGCACTGGGACTGGCTAAGGCCAGGGATTTAGCTGGCAGAAAGGAAAATATTATCGCTGTTATTGGCGATGGTTCTCTTTCTGGCGGTGAAGCTTTAGAAGCTATTGACTATGCTGGTGAGTACGATAAAAATCTCATTATCATGGTTAACGATAACGACCAGAGTATTGCGGAAAACCATGGCGGTATTTACAAAAATCTCCGGGAGCTGCGCCAGTCCAACGGCCAGTGTGAGAAGAATATCTTCAAGAGCATGGGCTTAGATTACCGTTATCTGGAGGCTGGCCATGATATAGAGCAGCTGGTGGCTATGTTTGAGTCCGTCAAGGACATTGACCATCCTGTAGTAGTGCATGTACATACCATCAAGGGTAAGGGCCTGCCTTATGCAGAGAAAAACCGTGAGCCTTGGCACTGGGGCATGCCATTTAATGTAGCAGACGGCAGCAGTAAAATGAATCTGCCACCAGAGGACAGCACTTTGCATGACAGCCTCATTGAGCTTTTGGACAACAATCCTCAGGCTGTGGTTCTCAATGCAGGTACTCCATCCAGTATGGGCTTTACCCAGGAGGTCCGTGCTAAATACGTACCTCGTGGCCAGTTTGTAGATGTAGGCATAGCTGAGGAAAATGCCATGGCCATGATTAGCGGCATTGCGAAAAATGGCGGTACTCCTGTCTTTGGTACCTATGCACCATTCCTGCAGCGCACCTATGACCAGCTGAGCCATGATTTGTGCCTCAATGACAATCCAGCTACCATTATTGTGCTGTGGGCTGGCATTTACGGCATGAATTCCAATACCCATATTGCCCTGTGCGATATTTCCTTCTTTGCCCATGTGCCAAACCTGGTTTACCTGGCACCAACTAACAAGGAAGAATACCTGCAGATGTTCAAATTTGCTACAACCCAGAGAAAGCATCCTGTAGCTATCCGCATGCCTATAGCTTTGCCAGAAACTGGCGTTGCAGATACCACAGATTATTCTATCTTAAATAAAGCCAAGGTACTGGCTAAGGGCAGTGATGTAGCTATCATCGGTGTCAGCAACATGCTGGGGCTGGCCCAGGAAACCGCTAAGGCCTACGAAGCAAAGACTGGCAAAAAGGCAACTGTCATTAATCCTTGCTATTTAACTGGCCTGGACAAGGCCCTGTTAGAAAGCCTGAAAAAGGATCACAGTCTGGTTATCACTCTGGAGGATGGCCAGGTGGAAGGTGGTTATGGCCAGATGGTAGCAAGCTACTACGGCGACAGCGCTATGAAGGTAAAGAACTTCGGTATCTCCAAAGCCTTCCATACAGAATTTACCACTGATGGCATCCTGGCAGACCACGGCATGACGGTGGACAGCCTGGTGGAGTATATGACAAAATAAAATGACTGCAGTCCAGGTGAAAGCCATCGGCAAAAAAGCAGCGGTGCTGTAAATGGCTGAGTAAATTTAAATATTGAGATAAGTGACGGGAAGACCTTTTGCGTATTGGCTGAAGGTCTTCTTTTATTTTGGAATGTTATGTATGAAAGCAGATAATGTAGGGGTCGATGCTTTGTAGGTTGTACTATCAATGCCATAGGGCGCTGAGTACATACTTTTTTATCCATTCGCTCTTAATGGCCAATAAGGAGAGTAGGTGGCTTCTGCATGGTGCGCCAGTGCTGCGCATGCTGGCTTTTCTCACAATCAGGCTTTTATGGGATATATGTGCATTGGCCACTTTTCTGCGAAAAGATGGGCGCTCATTGCAAAAAAGTAGCACGTCAGCGCTTTTGTTTAGGGTTAGTGCCATCTGCTTTCGACATTACTCATAATTAGGTTACAGAAAAGCAGTCTGCTCCCTCACTTTCCATGGCTAGTATTTGAAGACTGACTCAAAGTAAAAATTTTGTGGCAAAAGCAGCACATTAGCGCTTGGTATGGGGCTAGTGCCATCTGCTTTAGAAGTAATGAAACCTGCTTAAATTAATTTTGATTTTGGCTGAAAATTAGAATAATTTAAATCAATAATTAGTTGGTATCACTTTATAGGTAATTGGTATTGCCAAGGCTTGTTAATGGATATAGAATGCTGTTATCAATAACAATTTCATATATATGGGAGGTATGTTCATGTCACAGAATACATCAAAGAAGACTTCGGCTAAGCAGGGAACATCAAGGAATAAATGGCATCCGGCATTTTGTGCGGCTGCGGAACTGGAACTAAGGGATAATCGGAATGATTTATCTTTTAACCGGGAATATAGCCTTAGCAAGGAACCACTGCAGAAAGATTTGCTGGTGATCAAGAAACCGCCGCATGTAAAGGTGAAAAATGAAATTGGTCATTTGTTTCGCCAGCACAATGTGATAGAATATAAATCACCAAAGGATAGTTTAAATATAGATGATTTCTATAAGACGCTGGCCTATGCTTTTTTGTATAAGAGCCTGGCAAAGGAAGTGGATGGGATTCCAGTTAGTCAGTTAACAGTTTCTTTGTTGTGTCATGCTTATCCTAGGGCAATGTTTCATCGTCTGAAAGCAGAGCAGATGCAAATCCATAGTCAGTATCCTGGTATATATTACATAGAAGGGGCTATGATTCCAGCTCAGGTTATTGTTTCTAAAGAGCTGGATGCAAATAATCACCGAATTCTTAGGGCTTTGACTAATGATTTAGATATAAATGATGCCAGAGGGTTCTTACAGGAAGCTGCTCGTTTTGCTGGCAAAGGTGATAAGGATGATATAAATGCTATATTGATAGTTAGTATGAATGCCAATTATGAGGTATATGAGGCATTGCGGAAGGGGGATTTTATTATGGATAACGAACCATGGAAAAGATTGCTTAAAGATGAATTTGATAAAGCTGAAGCCCGCGGTATATCTATTGGCGAGGCTCGAGGAGAGGCCCGTGGAGAGGCTCGTGGTGTGGAGAAAATGGTAGTATCCCTGCTGAAGGCAAATCAGACAGTAGATTTTGTAGCCAAGGTTGCCAAGATGACTGCTGCACAGGTGAGGGAAATCGGGCAAAAAGCAGCGGTGCTGTAAATGGCTGGATAAATTTAAATATTGAGATAAGTGACGGGAAGACCTTTTGCGTATTGGCAGAAGGCCTTCTTTTTTTGCCGTATTAAATTATTGTCTGGTGATGGTAGCTTATCTGCATTTCCAGCAGATACTCAGTTGGCAAAACAAGCTAAGCTGATAGAATTTGGATATTCTGTAAAGGATTTTTTTGCCAGATATAGAATTTTACTTGTAGGATATTTTTATGAGATTATAGAGTGGATTTTATGCAATTTTGCAATGGAGGCATGGGAATATTCTGCTGATATTGCAGGTTTATACAGGAGGCATGGTTATGGATTTTTTACAGCTGGTGAAAGATAGGTATTCTTGCAAGAAGTTTAATGGTGAGCCAGTGGCTCAGGAGGTGCTGGATCAGATTCTGGAGGCTGGGCGCCTGGCGCCTACTGCCAAGAATCTGCAGGAGCAGCGTATCTATGTACTGCAGTCACCAGGGGCTCTGGCCAAGATGGACAAGGTGTGTCCTTGCCGTTATGGTGCGACTACAGTGCTGGCTATTGCCTATGACAAGAGTGAGCAGTTTACCCTGCCAGGGGGCAAGTATACTACTGGTGCTGAGGATGCGGCTATTGTGGCTACGCACATGATGCTGGCGGCTGCATCTCTGGGTGTGGATAGCTGCTGGATTAATTACTACAATCCGGAGGAGGCTATGGTGGAGCTGGGGCTGCCTGACCATGAGGATTTGCTGCTGTTCCTGGACCTGGGGTACAAGGCTGAGGGGGCTGAGCCTTTGCCAAATCACGGCAAGAGAAAGAATATTGGAGAAACCGTGAAATATTTATGATTTTTGGTTTCAGAGAGATTTATGATTTGTCTTTTTTGTCCGGAAAATGATTTGTTTTATGATGTGATGAATCCACCTGCTTTGGCGGGTGGATTTTTTTCGTGGACATTTTTAGCTTTAAACTATTGTAAATAATACTTATTCTAATATGTAAATGATAACAAATTATATATGATAATAATTTGCATTTAGTTTTAATGTATGATAATATATACGAGGATTTGGATAGTGGCCTGGGTATATTGTACTTGGCTGCTATAGAGAATTGATTATTAGGAGGATTATGATGAAAAAGAGTGTTCTTTCTGCTATAACTACTGCTTTGGTAGTGGGTGCTGCTTCTACTGCTTTTGCTGCCAGCAATCCATTTGCTGATGTGCCTGCAGATCACTGGGCTTATGATGCTGTATCTCAGCTGGCTCAGGATGGTATTGTGGATGGCTATGCTGCTGATGGTACCTTTAAGGGTGACCAGCGCATGACCCGTTATGAGATGGCGCAGATTGTGGCAAAGGCTATGGCTAAGACTCCAGTAGCTGCCAACAACGACAAGGCACTTATTGACAAGCTGTCTGCAGAGTTTTCTGATGAGCTGGCTAATCTGGGCGTTCGTGTATCTGACCTGGAGAGCAAGGTTGACAATGTTCAGTGGGGCGGCGATGTGAAGTACCAGTATGCTAGCAACCGCATGGATACTGAGGATTCTAATGGCCAGCGCATCCTGTTAGAGCTGGACCCATCCATGACTATCAATGACCAGTGGACTGCTCATGCTCACATGGAGTATGAAATGGATACCAACTCTGCTCACAATGCTATGGCTGGTAACGACAGCCCTTATACTGGTTCCTACAACGAGGTTACTGATGCTTATGTTGAGGGTGCTTTAAGTGATAACTTCACTCTCATGGCAGGCCGTATGCCACTGACCAGCTATATTGATGGCGGCATGATTGTTGATGATCATTTTGCTGGTGTTCAGGCTGTATGGGGTGACAAGTTCAAGGCTATCATTTCTGGCGGCCGCTGGAACAATGCTGCTGGTGAGTATGGTGATCCTACTGCTGCCAGCCGTGAGTATGCTGGCAAGGTATTCTCCTATGGCTCTTTAGAGCTGGCTTACGAGCAGGATAAGTACAGCTTAGGTGCTGCTTATCATCACTTTGGCCAGAATGAGCTGAGAGATCAGTGGAATGCTTCTGAGATGGGTATTGCTGAGCTGGCTGCTTCTTATAAGTTCTCTGATAAGGTGGCTCTGACTGGTGTTTATGCCCAGAACGTGAAGGGGGATGTTCCTTCTGAGCTGAAGAAGTCTTATTCTGCTGAGCTGACCTATGGTGAGGCTGATCCAGAGACTCCTGGTTCTTATGGTTTCGGTGTTGCTTACCGTTATCTCACTGGTGCAGTTTGCCCAGCGCCTACCTATGATTCTGCATTGAACATTGGTGATGGCAACCAGAAGGGCTGGGAGGTTAATGCTTCCTATACTGTAGCTCCTAATGTTGTAGCTTCCGTTGTTTACTTCAAGGGTAAGGCTTTCAATGTTGATGGTGGTGAGTATACTTCTCAGAATGCAAGCAAGCTGTATGGTGGGCTTGAGTTCGGGTTCTAAAATCCTTTATAAATATAATGGTGCAGATTTTGTCTGCACCATTTTTTTATAAAGAATTTTTCTTATTTCATTCTCCCGACCGCCCGCCCCTTCAAGCATACTGCTTGATTGTCGAAAAATTCTTTTAAATGAAGCTAAGGATGCTTCATAGGTTGTACTTTCAATGCCAAAGGAGATGGGGAGTGCCTGGTTCGGGACAGACGTACTTTTCTTCAGTCGCCCTTAAACAATCCATAATGTATGTTAGTGTCTTCTCTGCAGAGCGCCAGGATGCATTAAAAATACATCTAACTGGCGCCTCACAAGCCGGCATCTATACAGGTGTCGTCATGGATTGCCTTTCTTGCAGAAAGTAGAAGGGCTCAAGTCCGAAAAGCAGTCTGCTCCCTCACCTGTGTTGGCTAGTACCTGAAGACTGACTCAGGTAAAATTTTGTGGCAGAAGTATCACATCAGAGCTTTGTCGGAGTTAGTGTAATCTGCTTCGTGCAAGTATTACAGGGATATAAAAATGCACAAAAAAAGGCCAGGCGATTGCCTGGCAAACACATAAGAATATAAATATAAGTGCTTTTGAGTAAACTGAAATCTCAGTTCGCTCTAAGTATATATAAATATTCTTAGAATGTCTAGCAAATTTTTTGTATTTTCGCAAAAATTCTGTAAATTTTTTATTTTTGGGCTTATATTAAAGATAGATTATATTTTTGCGGGATTTTTGCTTTTTTGAGGGAATAAAAGTATAATAGGAACATATTATAAAGCAGGAGTTTTCTCAATAAGGGGGAGAGTTTATGTTTAAGAGATTTTTTAGTGTGCTGCTGAGTGCTTTATTGCTTTGCACTACCATGGGTACGGCTTTGGCTGATGTGCCTAATACGGCGGAGGATAAGCTGGCGGCTATTGAGACTACCTTGTATGGTGAGGCTCAGACTGGGGCGCTGCTGGATCGTATTAACCGTCTGGAGCGGGATTATGGTGTGTCTACGGAGACTGCTTCTGGCATGATGGATCGTATCAATGTGCTTTATGATACTACCTATGACAATTCTGCCAGTCCTTCTATGATTACCCAGATGAATGCGCTGGAGTGGGCTATTTCTCATAGTGTCAGCATGGATTCTATGCAGAACCGTGTAACTGCTATGGAGAACAATGTTAACGGCAAGGTTTCTGAGGGTACCTTTAAGGAGCGTATTGAGAGCCTGGCTACTTTTGCTTTTGGTTCTAAGACCATTCCGCTTTCCCAGACTAACATTCCGGCTAATACCCTGACTAAGATTGCGCTGGTTACTCCAGTGAATGCCAAGAATCTGAAGGCTGGAGATGTGATTAAGTACCAGGCTGCTGAGGATATTGTGGAAAATGGCATGCTGCTGTTTACCAAGGGTGCTGGCGGTGAAGGTGTTGTGACCAAGGTTACCCAGGCGAAGAATTTCGGCCGCAATGCTGAGATTGAGATTGATTTTAAGACTCTCACTGCTGTTGATGGCAGGGAGATTAACATGACTCTGGGTGAGGAGTCTAAAAAGAGCATGGAGCAGGTTGGCCTGGCTGCTGGTGCCAGCTTAGCTGGTATGGCTATCTTAGGTCCTGTTGGTATCATCACTGGCGTTTTCGTTAACGGCAAGAATATTGACCTGCCAGAGGGCACTGAGCTTTATATTCAGACTAAGGCTGATGAAACCATTTACGCTATCCCAACTACTGAGTGATAAAACATACACATATAATTAAGCTCTTGGGCATTGCCCAAGGGCTTTTTTGCTTGTAATTAGGCGGGGAATGAAGTATCATAAAATAGAGTATGTATGAATATAAATAACATGGGCGGAGTATAGATAAATGTTGAAACAGATTAAGAAAAATAAAGCTTTTTTTGCTGGCTTAGCTGTGGCAGCTCTGTTTTTGCCAGGTGCAATGGCACAGGCGCAGTATGTCAGCAATACAGATACAGATGCAACTCAGCTGGACTATATTGAGGTGAACAAGCGGGAGGAACGGGAAAACCGTTTAACTCCTGACCAGAAACAGCTGCTGTTAGATGCTTATCAGATGCGGCAGGAGCTGCGTGAACCAGAGGATCCAACTCAAAATGTGCCTATTTCCATGGAGGGTGATGAGCTCTACTACGATGAGGAAACAGGTGCCTTTACCGCCAAGGGCAGCATTCAGCTGACTACTCTGGATAAGCGCCGGTTTAATACCGATTATATGGAAGGCAATGTGCAGGAGCAGGAGGTTCGTGTAGATGGCAAGGCTCACATGCTGCAGCTGACTGACGGACAGGCCCGCATTATCCTGGATGGCTACAAGACCCAGTACAACTACAAGAAGCAGCTGGGACACATGCAGGATGCCAAGGGAAAGATGGGACACCACTATATAAGGGCTCAGCGCATTGAGCTGTTTCCAAAGGAAATCGTGCTTTACAATGCCACGGCCTCCAAGTGCTCCGCGGAGCATCCTGATTACCACATGAGCGCGGATAAGATAGTCTATGTCCCTAATGTCAAGACTGTTTACCATAATATCAAGTACTGGCTGGGAGATATTGTAGTGTATTCCACCTCCAAGCAGGAAACCAAGGCCGGGGAGGAAAACGATATTTATCTGCCACGAGTTGGTATGAACAGCGAGGATGGCGTATTTGTAACTGACAGATATTATTTCCCATTAATGAGAAATGTCCGGGGCTATGCTAATGTACATATTTCCAGCAAAAATAAGTTTAAATACATGTATGGGGCGGAGTATTTCACAGGCATAGGTACCTTTGGCATCCATAATGGCTACGATGAGGATGGCAACAACAAGTGGATTCACAAGTCTCCTAACTTTACCTGGAGCTTCGGGGAACGCATTGGCAGGTCACCATTTACCTACAGCCTGGAGTACCAGAGAGGTCACTGGGCCCAGAATAACATCCGCAGTATGCATACCTACTACAGTGCCGGCATCAGCGTGGATACCATCAAGATGGGCACCTGGCGTGTAAATCCTAGCGTCAGCTACTCTGTAACAGAGGAAAGCTATGACCGCAGCCGTGTTGATGGCCTTGGCTACGATATCTATGCCTTGAAGGATTATGATAAGCGCTGGTCTCAGTATTTTGGCTATCACTACAGCAGGGTTAACAGTACCAACGTCCTCTTCGATGAGGATCTGGACAGCTATTCCCGCAAGTTTACGGCTGGCTTCAGCTATGCCCTTAGCGACAAGGACCGCTTCGTGGCAGGCTTTGCCTTTGATGCTGATACCAAGAAGCTGATGGATGTGGACTACTACTGGTATCATGATGTGCATTGTGCCCAGGTTATTGCCCGTTACCGTGCAAAG
>JAFPCE010000216.1 GCA_017390245.1 Selenomonadaceae bacterium | reverse complement strand
GATAATCATTGTACTGAAAGCGAAAATAATGGATGAATAGAATGTTGTTGCCAATACGTATTATACGTCGTATAATAGGAGGAAAAGAAGATATGCCTATGACTCCAAAAGAAATGATTAAGCTTTTAGAGAAAAATGGTTTTAATCGTGTAAAACGTACAAATGGAGGCTCACATCAAAAGATGTACAATCCCATAACTAATGCGACTACTATTGTCCCACTTCATACCAAAGCATTGGGGAAAGGATTAGAGACTGCTATTTTAAAACAGGCAAAACTAAAATAATTATGGGGGTGAATATATGTCTAAATATTATTATCCGGCAATTTTTATGATAGAGGAAGTTGGGTATTCTGTTATCGTGCCAGATTTACCAGGCTGTTTTACTCAGGGTGATACTATAGAAGAAGCTGCTGAAATGGCAAAAGAGGCCATGGGGTTGTATTTAGAGGATACACCTGAAGAAGAGTATGCTAAACCATCTAAGCCTCAGGATATTGAATTAGAAGATAACCAATTCGTTATGATGGTAGAGTTTGATAAAATTGCTTATGATAAAAAATTTAATTCCAAAGCTGTTAAAAAGACTTTAACCATTCCTATGTGGCTTAATACGCTGGCCGAAAAAAATCATATAAATTTTTCATCAATATTGCAGTCAGCATTAAAAGCTCATTTAGGTGTTGAATAATCTGTCAATAAAAACTACGCATAAATACTAAAAAACTATCCTCATGCAACTTTTTGTGTTATAATATATAGCACGAATGTCCATGCGAATTGCACAATTGGATGGGGGTAAGAACAAAGTATGGCAATAAGGGTATTAATCGCAGATGACCACGCATTGCTGCGCCAGGGAATCAAGGGAGTGCTTTCCCTGGAAGACAACATTGAAGTGGTAGGAGAAACAGAGGATGGTCAGGAAGCACTGGCTAAGACATTAGTCTTGCAGCCAGATGTATTGCTTCTGGATTTAAACATGCCAGGCTTAGGCGGCCTTGAGGTAGCACATCAGCTGCAGGCCGCAGGCTGCAACACAAAAATCATCGCTATGACCATTCATGATAACGACAATTACGTTATCGAAATGCTGAAAAATGGCGCAGCTGGCTATCTATTAAAGGGAGTAGAGCCAGACATGCTGTTAAAGGCAATCAACACCGTATATGAAGGCGGTGTATTCCTGCTGCCAGAGCTGCAGGAGCGTATCTTTGGCAATATGCAGACTGAAGATGATTTAAATGAAAAGGCAAAAGAACTGTGGCGTGAAGGCAGAAATGACCGTCTCACCGCCAGAGAAATGGACGTTCTAGCATGCATTGCCAAAGGCTTCAGCAATCAGGACATTGCCCAGGCACTGTTTGTCAGCGAGAAGACAGTTAAGAATCACTTAACCAACATCTTCCGCAAGCTCAATGTCAATGACCGCACTCAGGCTTTGATTTACGTATTAAAGCATAATATTCTGAATCTGGGCTAAGTAAATAAAAAGAAAGGGGCTGTGCAAATCATGTAATGATTTGCACAGCCCCTTTTGCTTATCTTCTGTTTAATAATTCTGCTGGTGTCATAGCCGTTAGCTTGGTATGCATGGGTCATTATTTTTTGCTAATATGCTGCTGAAATAAAAATAGACACGAAATGGGCTTTGAATATGCAAAAATGTGTATTTTCATTATTGATTATGCTGCAAAAATGTGTGTTTTTATCATTGAATATGCTGTAAAAATGTGTTAAGATTGCCTAAACGCTTGAAAGAAGGTGGCAAATATGTATCGTAAGGCTATGGAGGATTTACTAGAATGGCAGGTTAGTGATGAACGAAAGCCTATGGTTTTAAAAGGAGCTCGGCAGGTTGGCAAAACCTGGCTTATGAAGGAATTAGGACGCAAATATTATCAAAATTATGTGTATTTTAACTTTGATGAGGAGGATGAGCTGAAATCTATATTTGCCAATACTAAGGACCCGCAGCGAATTATCAGATTACTGAGTATGGCGGATAATGCAACCATCATTCCGGGAAAGACATTGATTATCTTAGATGAAGTACAGGAATGCCCAGAGGCTTTAAATAGTCTTAAATATTTTTATGAGAAGGCAAATGAATATCACGTAATAGCTGCTGGCAGTTTGCTGGGAACTTTATTGGCACAGCCTAAATCATATCCAGTTGGCATGGTAAATCTGCTGCATATTGCTCCATTGACCTTTGATGAATTTCTGGCAGCAGTGGATCCAGGTTTATATGACTATTACGAGGATATCAGTCCAGGTCAGCAGATTGAGGAGCTTTTTCATAAGCGTTTGCTGGAGATGTATAATTTCTATCTGATTATAGGCGGTATGCCAGAGTGTGTGGCTTCCTGGCTGAAATACCATGATCCGGTCAGGATAAACCGTATTCAGCAGGAATTGCTGGAGGTGTATGAAAATGATTTTTCCAAGCATAATGGCAAAGTTAATAGTGGCCGTATTTTAATGGTTTTTCGCAGTATTGCTACCCAGCTGGCAAAGTCCAATGAGAAGTTCATGTATGGTGCGGTCAGGGAAGGCGGCAGGGCCAGGGATTTTGAGGAAGCTATTGAGTGGCTGGTTTCTGCGGGCATGCTGAATCGTTTATATAATGTAACTAAACCTGAGCATCCTTTGTCAGCATTTGATAAGCTGGATCAATTTAAACTTTTTGTTTTTGATACTGGTCTATTAAAGCAGATGGCTGGCATAGATAATCAGGCTATTTTACTAAAAGCGGATTACCAATTTAAAGGACCTCTGACCGAAAATTATCTATTGCAGCAGCTTAAGGGACAATTTCAGCAGGAACCAAGGTACTTTGCTGCTGCCAGGAGTGAGATAGATTTTATCCTTCAGCATGGCATGGATATTATCCCTATAGAAGCCAAAGGCGGGGCGGATAAATCAGCTCCATCATTTAAGCGGTATATCACTGAGCGTAAACCGAAATTAGCCATAAGGTTTTCTACCAAAGGCTACAGGCAGGATGGAGCCTTTGTGAATATTCCATTGTACCTGGCTAGCAAGCTGAAGGATTTAATTGATTGAAAATGTGACGGTAATATTTAGACATAAAAAGGGCCATACCTAGGATAAAATATCCTGGGGATGGCCCTTATAATATAAGCTTAAATAATTATATTGGCACTTTTTGCCAAATCCTTAACCTGCTGGATAGAAAGCTCAGTGTTCTCAGCAATATCTTCAATGGATAGCTTCTTTGCTACTAAAAGAATTTTATACAAAACATTTGTTAGGAAAATCTTGCTTACATGAGGAGGAAATAGTATAATATTATAAATAGAAAAATTTTTGAGAAATGAGGTGATTATAATGGCAACTTCGAGTATTACTAAGGATTTTTTGATTTTGGGAGATGCGCAGGTAGAAAAATTTACATGCGCTATTGAAGCATCTATTAATGACAGAAAACCACTAAAAAATTTAAATGCTGTTTATGTAACAGATCCTGATGTAATAGCGGAATGTATGGCAAGAAGGAAGAAATTACATGCTGTTAGAATCTGAGTATTTAATATTGAATAATAAATGCAACTGAAGATAGATATTGCCTGTCGTGCAAAACCAAAGGAGCCTGTTAGCTGCAGCTGACAGGCTCCTTTAGACTATATTTTTCTAGGCATTATGTCCTTTATACCCTGCACCGCTAAATATTTCCCTGCCAATTGCCGATAAACCTAGTAGAAATAAAGTAATGTCAACACGGATAGACCAAGGATGGTAGTTATATATGATGGATCGGGGTATACAGGGACGTTTAACAGAGCTTCTGCAGCAGGTGCGGGAAGTGTTTTGCCTGCCAGAGGTTCTAGGGGCAGAGCATCTGCAGCTAGTAGAAGCAATCTTAAAGCAGGTAGATGATGACTTGAAGGCTGGGCTATCGGAGGCCCGCTACAGTGTCTACCGCGAATACATAGAAGGCATGCTGTCTGCTGTTACCGGAGCAGACTGGGCACAATTAAATAGTGAAGATTATCAGGAGTCCTGCCATTTATGTCAGGACATTTTGTCGTATCTGATATTAACCCTAAAGCAGGAAAAAGAAATCAAAAAGGAAATCGTCTTTTTGCCATACAAGGCTTCCATGTGGGATAGCCTGGAAAGCGTCTGGCAGGCAGCCTATGATGACAAGGAGCATTGCAACACCTATGTCATTTCTATTCCTTATGCTGATAGAAACCCAGATGGCAGCGCCAAGGAATGGCACTGCGAAAAGGACCTGTACCCAGACTATGTACCAGTACTAGACTGGCAGGAATACGGCATTGATAAGCTAAAGGCCATGCATCCGGATATGATCTATATCCACAATCCTTATGATGCCTATAACAAAGTCACCTCCGTAGACTCCCAGTACTAGTCCCACAGACTGAAGGAATGTACAGATAATCTGGTGTACATCCCTTACTTTGTGGTAGGTGATGGGTACGTGCCAGCCTCCATGGTGGATACCACAGGTGTCCGCAACGCTGACCATGTTATCGTCCAAGACGAAGAAGTGCGCCAGCAGTATATGATGTACTATCCAGATAAAAATGTCTCCAGAGAATATCTGGAGCAGAAATTCCTGGCATTGGGGTCACCCAAGTTCGATAAGGTCAGAAATAGCAAAAAAGAAGACTTCCAGCTGCCAGAGGCCTGGAAGAAAATCATCTATAGAAAAGACGGCTCTCAGAAGAAAAT
>JAFPCE010000215.1 GCA_017390245.1 Selenomonadaceae bacterium | reverse complement strand
TCCATTTTTCAGGAGGGCATGCAAATGTTCAGTTATGTTTGGCCATTGGGCTTGGTAGTTTTATCTAATGTTTTGTATCATATCTGTGCCAGGGATGTAGCAAAGGGCATGAATCCTATGGCTTCTTTGGTGGTAACCTATGGCATAGGGGCAATTTTTTCCTTTGTGCTGTATAAATCAATGTTCCCACAGCAAGACTTCCTGCAGGAGTTTGCTAAGATGAACTGGGCGCCAACTATACTGGGACTGGTGCTGGTGGGACTGGAAATCGGCAGTATCTATGCCTACAAGGCAGGCTGGCAGATAAGTCTGTTTTCTGTAGCCCATGGAGCACTGCTGGCTATAGCCTTGATATTTGTAGGGTGGCTAATGTACGGAGAAGCTATTACCTGGACAAAGCTGGTGGGGATTTTGTTTTGCTTAATAGGCCTGGGCTTTGTGAATTATTAACGCCTGGAATAGTTAATGCCTAGTGGGCGATTAATGACTCGTGGATAATTGAAAAGGAGCTGTTATAACACGTTTTCGCGGGTGGTTACAGCTCCTTTTGTTTTGTAAAAATGTGTACTAGCGGGCATGCATTATGGCTGTTTTGTTTTTAGGATATGCTGCTGAAATACTGTGCAGAACATAAATTTTATTGGTATAATATAAACATAAGAATAATTATGCTAGGGGGTGAAAGCATGGGAAATTATCTGAATCCAGGAAATAAGGCATATTGGGAAAGCCAGCGATCAGAGATATATGTAGATAAGACAGGTTTGATAGAGTATGTGAATGAGAAAATCAACACTTCACAGAAATATATGTGCATCAGCAGGCCAAGACGGTTTGGCAAAACCATGGCTATGAATATGCTGGCAGCATACTATAGCAGAGGCTGTGACTCGGCAGAGCTTTTTGCTAAAAGAAAAATTGCTCAGATGGCATCATATAGTGAGCATTTGAATAAGTATAATGTTATCAGAATCAATATGCAGTATTTTTTAGGCTTGAAGCATAATGTAGACGGATTACTGGAAACAATGCGCCAATATATCTCTAGAGAAATTTTCAGGGAATATCCTGATATAGATTATTTTGATAAAGAAAATTTCTTTCAGGTACTAATGGATGTCTATAATCATACTCAAAATTTATTTGTTATTTTGATTGATGAATGGGACTGCCTGTTCCGGGAATATCAGCAGGATAAGGAGGCTCAGAATAAGTATCTGGACTTCCTGCGGAACTGGCTGAAGGATCAGGAGTATATTGGACTGGTTTATATGACAGGTATTCTGCCTATTAAGAAGTATGGCACCCATTCTGCCCTGAATATGTTCACAGAATATTCCATGACTAATCCTGGGGAAAGTGCCCCATTCTTTGGCTTTACGGATGATGAGGTCAGGGAGCTGTGTGCAGAGTATGATGGTGATTATGATGAGTTAAGGGCCTGGTATGACGGCTATGAATTGTCCTATGTAAAAAATAAAAAAAGGCAGAGATATGCAATTTATAACCCTAAGTCCTTATCAGAAGCATTGCTGACGGAAGAGTGTAAGACCTATTGGAATAGTACAGAGACATACGAGGCCTTGAAGAAGTACATCCAGATGAATATGGATGGCCTGAGGGAGGCTATAGTCACCATGATGGTAGGTGGTTCTGTAGAGATCAATCCAGACACTTTTGTGAACGACATGACTACTTTCAGCACCAGGGATGATGTGATGACTCTACTGGTGCATCTGGGGTATCTCAGCTACAATGCTACTGAGCATACTGTGTCCATTCCAAACCGTGAAGTAGCCAAGGAATACTACAATGCTGTAAGCACTATGGATTGGACAAATGTAATGGCAGCTATTATAGCGTCCAAGAAACTATTGCAGGCTGTGCTTGATGGACAGCCTGATGTGGTAGCAGCAGGTATAGATAAGGCCCATGAGGAAATATCCAT
>JAFPCE010000214.1 GCA_017390245.1 Selenomonadaceae bacterium | reverse complement strand
ACAGTGCAAGAAGTCTTGCATGCGGACTGGCAGGATGCCTGGCACTCGCCACAGCCACCAGCATTCTTGGTCTGCTGCAGAGAAGGCTTATTAACAGTCTGAATGTGTTTCATACTACATAACCTCCTTACAAAATAAGTTCTCTGATAATTTTAACCTTTTTTCCATTTATATGCAAGCCCCCGGCCCTGTCTTGCTGGCATCATAATGAAATTAACCGGCAGATTAGAAGCTCCTGGAGGTGAAAATTCAAAGCGGATTTTTTTAAAGCTGTCATAAATCCCCAGATCCGTCAGCTCTGTGCCATCATTAATATAGTCAACGCCATTTTTCCATGCTTCTACCTCAGCTACAGATTCTGGCGTAGTTTTATCGCCATAATACCCATCATGCCGTGGCGTAGCGATTAAAGACGCCTTGTCATCGCCAGCTTCTTTCACTGTCATAGCACCGGCATAAACGCCTCCCAGGGGGCTGATGGCATACTGGGTTTCCCCTTTTCCCTCTGTTGGAATGTCCAGATAGTACATAACGCCATAGTTGCCATAATTCGTTACAGCAGCGCCATCTGTAGCGTCCACGCCAGTCTTGTACATGTCATGGAGATTATCGCATAAAGGCATATACACAGCACCATCCCTGTCAGGGTCATAGGCCTTGTCTGCCGTGATATAGCGGTTCATCCCCTGGTAGGTACCCCGGAGAGCCACCTCATCCCTTGGCAGAATCTTTGCCTTTTTAGCAAACTCTACTGGTCTGGCGTCAGCAGGATACATAATGACACTGATTTTTACTGGTTTGTCAGTAACAAAATCATAAATGCCATTCACCAGCTCCCCTGGATGCACAATGGTTTCATCCATCATCTTATCCATAATACGGGCGCCCTTTGGCAGTACAAACAGCTTTTCATCCATATCACTGGCCATATAAGCTGTTTCTGCCTGCTTGCCAACCCACAGATAGTCGCTGCTAGGCTTGCTGAGGCCTGCTCTGGTTATTTCAAAGGTAGCCAGCTTGTCAGTAGTATTTTCCAGCACTACTGCCAGCTTTTTATTCTTGCGGCTTTCATTCAGGTGATAATAGAAAATTCTGCCACTGCCCTCAACTACATCCTGATACAAAATGCCGTTATCCTTCACATATTCAGGACTGTCGGAGAAAATCAAGGTGCCGTCACCATCATGGGAAGTAACAGGCCAGATTTTCATCATCTGAGGCTCCATAGTATTTCTTTCTTTCACATCCACAGTATCAACTGGCTGCCAGGAAGCAGGCACACGGTTGCTGTACTTAGGATGAATGCCGTCTACATTCATATTGACAGCTAAATTATTTGTAGCAAAGGTTCCATCTGTCATATTAACAGTATGGTTCTCCACAGCCATGCCGCCATGGACACGGGCCTCTGCTGCATCAACGCTCCAAACGCCATTAAAGCAGACTGCAGCCAATGCTGCAGCTAATGCCTTCTTGTATAAATTCATTAACTTCACTTCCAAATTTTCATATTTTCAAGTGATGCGTGACATCACTGTATATGCTGGTTTATGCCTAGCTGAGTCCAGATACGTGTCTTTAACAGACGCCACTTAAACTCCAGCAGTCCAAAGGTGGGATGAGGAATATTGGTCCTCTGCAGCAGATACGGGTCAGTATCAAATGTATTATAGCCTGGATCACCAGTTACAGCTGCCAGGTATTCTTCCTCCTTGAGCATATCCCTCAGCTCTGGCGTAAATTTGCCATTTGGATAGGACAGTGTATAAATGGTATCCACCTTATTCCACTCCATTAAAAGCTTAGACAGCTTGACCTCTTCCCTGGCGGTGGCTAAATCCATGTCAGTTAACGGCAGATGGTTGGCTGTATGGCTGCCAATCTCAATGCCCCGCTTCTGCATATCCCGCAGCTGCTCCCAGGTTAAATACTTATCCTGGCCAATATCGTTGCCTACCATAAAAATAGTAGCCTTCATGTTGCGGGCCTCTAAAAGCGGCAAAAGCTCTGTGTAGTTGGTTCTGTAGCCATCATCAAAGGTCAGGATAACTGGCTTAGCAGGCAGCTCCTGCAAGCCTTTTTTTGCCCGGAGGAAATCTCTGATGGAGATGGTAGTATACCCCTCTGCCTGCAGGTAATCCAGCTGCTGCTGAAATTCCTCCACTGGCACGTTATAGGCTGCCGCTTCCTTAGGCTCTTCTGCCTGCACCATGTGGTACTCCAGAATAGGAAAGCCCTCTGGCTCAGGCTGGCTGAGACAATAGCCAATAACCGCCCCGCAAAACAGCACAATCACCCCAAAAGCGATTCCCGCATATTTCACAAGTTTTTTCATATCTAGCATTATTTCAAAATTCCTTTACTTAATTCCTGTAATTTCCTTAACCGGTGGCTGACACAGGAACGGCTCACATCCAGCATTTCTGCTAAATCTGCCAGCGACGCCTCCGGATGAGCTAGTCTCGCCTCTGCCGCAGCCTTCAGGGCCGGCTTCAGGCTGTCTAAGCCCTGTTTTTCCTGCAAAACCTTAATGCTGTTTACCTGCGCCAGTGACGCCTCTACAGTTTTTTGCAAATTAGCAGTTTCACAGTTTACCAGGCGGTTTACCTGGCTGCGGACCTCTTTTACATTTCTGGCCACTTCCATTTCCTGCACTGCTTTATGGGCTCCCAGCATATCCAGAAAATCCATAATGGCCTCTCCGTCCTTCATATATATCTGATAGACGTTGCGCCGGTCAGTAATACCTGCAGGCAGCTCCATATTCCGCATGATGTGCACCAGTGCATCGGCAAAGCCATAGTTATCAGTAGTCAGCTCCAGATGGCAGGCCGCCTCCGGTTTATTTACAGTGCCTCCGCCCAGGAAAGCACCTCGCAAATAGGCGATGCGGCAGCACCGTTTCCGCAGCAGCCTTTTATTTTTACCTACCTCAGCCTCATCCCCCAGGATGCCCAGAGCTTCCATCATTTCCCTGACCTTAGAGGATGGCGCTACCCGGAGAAAATAGCTGTTTTTCTTTTTTAGCCTCTTATCACGGCTGACAGTAACCTCTGGCTGTACCTGGCCTGTAGCCTTTAACAGCTGCAGTGTCTTTCTGGCTACCGCAGCATTCTCTGTAATAAAATTTAGTCCCAGGCTCATATTAGCGCCAATAGTCACCGATGCACCCATACGCAAAAGAGCTGCCAGCTCCGCGTTCTGGCAGCATTTTGCCCGCACTATATCCCGGGCCAGTTCATTTTTAACCTCTGTTGCAAAAGATGGCATAGCTCACCTCAACCTCAAAGATTTAAAATCACGCGCATAACTGCATCTGCCAGCTTCTGAGGATCATGATGCAGCGCATCCCCACCTGTTACCAGGTCGGCACGGATAACGCCAACCCCCAGAGCCTTCAGTTCCTTCTCATCTATCTCCACAGGATAAGCACCGCCTTCAGCATACTTCGCCTGCAGCTCAGCAGATACAGGAGTATCATTTACAATAACGTAATCAATAGCATTGCGTCCCGCATGATCCATAATGGCCTTAACATGCATAGACGCAGTATAGCCATCAGTTTCACCAGGCTGGGTCATCACATTGCAGATATAAATTTTCACAGCCTTGCTCCGGCAGATAGCATCACCAATGCCCTCCACCAGAAGGTTAGGCATAATGCTGGTATACAGGCTGCCTGGCCCCAGCACGATAGCTGAGGTATCCCGGATGGCATCTAAGGCTGACTGCACAGCCTCCACATGCTCTGGGAACAGCTTTACCCGGTGAATTTTCTTCTTGGCCAGAGGAATCTTGGATTCACCGCACACTACGCTGCCGTCCTCCATAATGGCATCCAGCCGCACAGATTCCTTGCTGGCAGGCAGTACTCTGCCCTTTACCGCCAGAACCTTCGAGGACTGCTTTAAGGCAGTTTCCACATCACCAGTAACCTCTGTCATAGCAGCAATAAATAAGTTGCCAAAGCTATGGCCGCTGAGCTCACTTTTACCACCGAAACGGTACTGGAACAGCTTCTCCATCAAAGGCTCAGTATCTGCCAGAGCAATCAGGCAGTTTCTCAGATCCCCCGGCGGGATAATGCCTAAATCCTCACGAAGACGTCCGGAAGAACCGCCATCATCAGCCACAGTTACTACAGCTGTCACATTAGAGGTAGCTTCCTTAATGCCCCGCAGCAGCACAGACAAACCATGGCCACCGCCTACTACAGTAACCGCAGGCCCTTTGCCCAGCTTGCGCTTCTCATAAATCAAATCCACCAGCCTGTCTGATGAATTACTAGGCAGTATAACTGCAATAACTGACCGTATAATCAGCCGGGCCGCCACCATCATAATGGCCAGCCCTACTAGAACCATCAAAAACCCGGCAATAGCCGTGAAGGTGTAATCATAGCTGCCAGTCCACAAATAAACCGTACGGAAAATAGCTTCCTCAATATGGTCTATATATTTATAGTTAAATACTACAGCAATACCCAGACTGATAATCATAACGCCCACTGCAAACAAAAACAGCCAGCGCTTCATCTTCATGCCCGGATACAGCCACTTCAACAGGTGCAAGTGCATCTATAACACTCCTTCAGACCTCTTCAATAACGTGCTCCCACACTTCGTTTTTCATTAAATCCCTGTGCTCAATCTTGGCATTTAAACCCTTAGCCCGGAGCCGCTTGTAAATATGCTGGGCAATAAACACAGAACGGTGCATGCCGCCAGTACAGCCTGCCGCAATAACCAGCTGGGCCTTGCCTTCTTTTTCATACTGAGGCACCAGAAAATCTATCATATTGTCCAGATGAGTCTTAAACTCCTTGGTTACAGGCCACTGGTCAATATAGGCCGCCACATCAGCTACAGCACCGCTCTTGTGGCGCATAGACTCCACATAAAATGGATTTGGCAAAAAGCGCACATCAAAAACCAGGTCTGCATCTAATGGCATACCAAATTTAAAGCCAAAGGAAATAACATTGATGTTCATCTTTTCCCCTGCCTTGGTAGCAAAGAGATGAAGAATCTTTTCCTTTAAATCTATTTTCTTTAAATCAGAAGTATCAATAATATAGGTAGCCTTGTTCCGCACCTTGGCCAGCCGCTCTCTTTCCTTGGCTACGCCAGCACTGATACGGGAGCTTGGGGCCATAGGATGGCGTCTTCTGGTTTCCTTGTAGCGGCGGATAATAGCCGCATCAGAAGCATCCATAAACAGCAGCACATACCGCTGGTTAGCCCGCTCCATATCATCTAAAACATGGGTAAAGGTATCAAAAAACTCCCTGCTTCTGGTATCTACTACCAGCACAACCTTATTAACCCCGCCCATGGAATGCTGGCACAGCTCAGCAAACTTTGGTATCAGGGCAGGTGGCAGATTGTCCACCACAAAATAGCCAATATCCTCTAAGTACCGGCAAGCCTGGGTTTTACCGCTGCCAGACATACCGGTAACAATAACAAACTCAATATCCTGCTTCTCTTCCATACTATCAGCCTCCTTAGAGTGCTATTTAAAGCTTTATGCATATTTGTATATTTATTCTAAACAGAAACGCTGCAGCGCCTCTGCTACGCCGTCATGATCACAGTCAGCCACTGTATACTTAGCAGCTGCTCTGGCCTCAGCATTGGCATTGCCCATAGCTACGCCATAGGCTGCCGCCTGAATCATAGTCACATCATTGCTGGAATCGCCAATGGCCAGCACCTCTGACTCAGCAATGCCAAAGCTCTCTGCCAGCCTTTTAATAGCTGTAGCCTTGTTGACACTAGGTTTGATGATTTCCACATAGGTTGGAGCAGACTTCATGGACTCTACCCGCCCAGCGAAAGCCTGACGAACCATCTCCACAGCCTCGTCTGCCTTTTCCGGGTCATCCCCCACAATCAGCATCTTTGGCACCTTGGCAGTATATTTATAAATATCCTCACCGACAGCCTGTCCCATAACACCGCAGGCCTGCTGGTAAACCTGGGCATGGCGGTCATTTTCCTTAAAGTACAGCTTATCATCACTGTAAACCTGCACATACAGCCCTTTTTCTTTAGTAAAGTCCAGGACCTCTTTTATTAAATCCTCATCTAAATAAGAGGTAAATATCTCCTTGCCAGCTGTAGTTTTAATAACAGCACCATTGTAAGTAATAATTGGCACCTCTACTCCTAAATCCTTAGCAAAAGGCAAGGCGGAAGCGTACATTCTGCCAGTAGCAATGGTAAAAATCACCCCAGCCTCAACGGCCTTCTTTATCATAGCCTTGTTGCCCGCAGAAATCTTCCTTTCGGAATTTAAAAGCGTACCATCCATATCTGTAACAAACAATTTTGCACTCACGGCAAATACCCCCTTTGTGGCCAGCGCCACACTAGCAAACTCTATCTAAGCTAGCCATCAGCTATGGCTTGAAATGTACTGTGATACTGCTGCCAGGATCTACAGCCGACTGGGCCGGAACACTCTGGCTATTGGCAAAGCCTGAGCCCTCCACATCTATGCCTAAGCCCACTTCAGACAGAGCCTGGGAGGCCTCACGGATGCTCTTGCCGCTGAGGTCTGGTACCAGCACCTTGCCAGCAGGAGCCTGGGCTGCCTTTGGTACAGACTTTGGCTTAGTATCCTTATCCTTAGGATTATCCTCAATGGTATCACTGGAAGGATTAATATGTAAAAATCTCAAAACCTGGGCAAAGATATCACCAGCTACAGGAGCTGCAATCTGGCCGCCGTAAATCTGGCCAGCAGTTGGGTCATCAATAACTACCAGCACTACAATTTCCGGATTCTCCACTGGCGCAAAGCCACAGAAGGACGCAATATAGTGGCCTTCCATATAACCAGAAGTATTTGGATTAATCTTCTGGGCAGTACCAGTCTTGCCTGCTACACGATAGCCCTTAACCTGAGCCTTGGCGCCACCGCCAGTGGCAACAACCTGCTCTAAGAGCCCCATCAAAGTTTTATCTGTAGCAGAATCAATAACCCGGCGCACCTCTTCCCGGCCATTTTCCTGGTAAATACTGCCATCGGCATTGGTAATCTGCTTGATAATATGCGGCTTCAGCAGCACGCCATCGTTGGCAATGGCAGACATAGCTGTTATGAGCTGCAAAGGCGTAACTGCAATACTATGGCCTATAGCCATGGTAGCCACGTCAGAATTCAGCATATCCTCAGGCTTAAAGAGCATACCTGACTCCTCCCCTGGCAGCTGGATATTGGTAGGCTCACCAAAACCGAATTTCTTGGCATATTCAGTCAGCTTTTCGCCGCCAATCCAGAGGCCAATCTGGGCAAAGCAGGTATTAATGGAATTTTTTACAATATCTGTAAAGGTAACATTGCCAAAGCCTTCACCATTCCAGTTCTGGATGCGCTTATCAGATACATCAATATGGCCAGTATCATAAAAGCTCTGATTTGGTGAAACCACACCCTCCTGCAAAGCACAGGCAGCTACCATAGCCTTGAAGGTGGATCCTGGCTCATAGTTAAAGGAAACTGCCCTGTTGCTCCACACCTCAGGATTAGCTTCCCAGAATTTATTTGGGTTAAAGGTTGGACGGGAGGCCATAGCCAGCACATCACCATTTCTCGGGTCCATAACAATGGCAGTGATATTTTTCGGCTTATTTTCTATCATGGCCTTGTCCAGTGCCTGCTCCACGATAAACTGGATATTACTGTCAATAGTTAAGGTAACAGTCTTGCACTTTTCCCCGGAATAATGATGCATAGCGTCGGAAAACAGGGACTCGAATATAGGCCTGCCCTTAGGGTCAGTAACCACCTTGTCATTTTCCTCATCCCCCCGCACCAGGGCATCTGCTGACTGCTCAATACCTGCCAGGCCCTTGTCATCAGTACCAATAAAGCCAATGACACTAGCTGCCAGGGTATCATTTGGATAGTAGCGTTTCACTTCATCCTGCAGGTCAAAGCACTCATACTTTTTCTCCTTCTGCAGTTCTTTAATGGCGTTTTCCTCATCTACCTCCAGACGGCGCTTTACATACACAAAAGAACCGCCCACATCAATATCCTCCCGGATTTCTTCAGGCTTAATATTAAGGACAGCCGAAAGGTCAGCTATAAGCTCTTCCTTTTCCTCTGGCTTAACCTTGCTTGGATTAATAGCCAGAGTCTTGGCCATGCGACTGATAGCCAGCTCCCTGCCGTTACGGTCTAAAATTTTCCCCCGGGGAGACTGCTTGGAGCGGTGCTCCGCTGCATCCACCATAGCCAGCTGCCGCAGCTCATCACCCTGCACCAGCTGCAAATAGCCATAGCGCCCTGCTAAAATCAGGAAACACACCAGCATAATATTAAAAAGAAATGCTATTCTTTTTTGTACCTTTGCCTGCTGCCTAGTCATCTATTTCACTCCATAAAATATTTATGTACATTTTTATACAATTCTATTCTACACCATAAAGAAACAATTGCAAAATAATTACCAAAATAAAACTGCCAGCTATGACTCTAAGTACACAGCTGACAGTAATGTTTACTCCGAAAGCTGGCTATTGCTCCTTTTCTTCCAGAGTATATTTAATTGCCCATAAATGCTCGCTTTTACTCTTACCGCATCCATGGGATATGAAATTGTCAGTTTTACCTTGAAAGCTGGCCATTGTTTTTTTCCCTCAAGGTATATTCATTTTTCATAAGAGCACTTTTCTCTTAACGCCCTGAAGCTATGCGCTTATGCATCTGGTGTCAGAGGCATGCCTCTTATAACTTTATTTCTTTTTCCTTAAAATCTTAGCAAACTCAGGATCCTTAGCTGCCAGACTGTCCCTCATAGCCTCCCCTGAACCTATGTAGTGCTCAGGATTACGGCGTAATTTGTCCTCAGGACTTGAAATCCCCAGTGCATCCTTTAAATAATCCATTGGTGTACTATTGTTTTTCATAGCCATTCTCCTTCACTCATCACCAGGTTTCACCCTTCTGCCTGCTAAGATACCACCAGCTTATCTCCGATGTCTATCGCTCATCTCACGAGCTTTGCCACTCATCCTTCTTAAGCGCTCAGCCTCCTGATAATCGCCACGAGCCGCAGCATCCTTAGACAATTCACCATACTTACGGCTATTATGCTCCAGCTGACTGGATACCATATCACCTAAAAAATCCAAAATCCCCATAATCTGTTCCTCCTTAATTATACAACATTTCTGCAGTATCCGTACTGAAAACATATCAGGTATCTTCAACCGCCTTCATGTTTATATAATACAAAAGTGCAAGGACAGGATTTGTCACCGTAAAATATGAGAGGAAATTTTTCTGCCATATTGACTGGTATTCAGACGTTCTATCCAGACATTACTCTAAGCGCTTGCTAATAACCTGCCAGGTTTCTGTCTGCAGGAAGCAATCTTCTGCATTCTTTTCCATTTCTACAAATCTATGATAAGGAATGCTGAAGCTGAAGTGATTTTTATCGATGCATTTTCTAGCGGATAAATCTGTCATGCCCATGTAACAGTATGGCTCCTTCTTTTCCTGGCTGGCCATGGCATACAGCACGCTCTGGGTGCAGCCTGCGCCGAAGATCAGCTTTACAATATCCTGAGTATGGGTATCAAAATTAGCCAATGTAGCCAGTGCGGAAAACCTGTCTGGATCTACCATAAATACTACCACCTCTGGCTCCTGCACTGTAACATCCACCTCATCTAATGGCTGCATCACCACATATTTCGCCCGCTCTACTACAGGTATCCCATCCATAAATTCCAGCGCCAGTTCCGGTGTCTTTTTATACTTTTCTCCATCACGAGGTATGCCTTCACCAGTAGACAGAAACTTTTCTATCCATCCATGGTCATAAGGCTTCAGCCCCAGGCCAGCACCACCGCCAGCGCAGACAACTCTTTCCTTGCAAAAGGCCGCGGTCTTTCCCCGCTTGGCCACAGACATGCTTGTCACTATAAATGCTCACAAAGTGGAAAACATTTATGTACCATTTCCCTTTAAAATGTTTGTCTGTTATAAAATATGCTAGATAGAATTCATCGCCATTCCTATCAGCCTATCTGCCTGATCTGCCATAAACAATGGAATATTTAACACATCATTATCCAGTTTTAAGTTTTCAAGAGAAAAGCGTACCCTTAGTTTCACCTTGTCCCCAAACAATTCCTTAAACTTTTTCAGGCTTTTTCCTGTAATATTGGTATCTGCCTTTACCTCCACTGGCAGAATGTCATTTTCCCGCTGAATAATAAAATCCACTTCATAAGGAGGATTGTTTTGACTCCAGTATCTTGGCATCACTTCAAATTGTGTCATCAGAGTCTGCAATACATAATTTTCAGTCAATGCACCTTTAAATTCTGTAAATAGCCGGTTTCCTTCACCAAATGCGGTTGGCGCCAGTTGTGCAAGTCTTCGTAATATACCTACGTCACTTAAATATATCTTAAATGCAGACAAGTCATCGTAGGCTGACATAGGCAGCCCAGCAGCACTGCTACGATAGATTTTATATATTAGACGCGCATCCACCAGCCACTGCAAGGCATCTTTATATTCCCTAGCTCTGGCTCCTTCTTTAACTACCTTATACAGGAATTTTTTATTTTCCCTGGCCAGCTGTGATGGTATGGAATGCCATATCATAGAAATCTTTGGAAATTCTTTAGTATCAGGATGCTTGGCAAAATCTCTTTCGTATGCACTAATAATATCTTGTAATACGCTTTGCACCCCATTAACATCTCCAGCCTCTGCCAACATCAGGACAGCTTCCGGCATACCGCCTGTAACATAGTACATCTTCAGCTGTTCACATAAGGGCTTAAAAATGGCATCAGGTATTGGTTCTATGACATCCAGCCTTTCTAAATAATCAGCAAATCTCTCGCCATCATTCGCCAATTGAAGGCACTCAGTGTACCCTGGATGATATTCTGAATCCTTTTTTGGATGAAAATGTCAACCGCGATGTGTCCGATGTCATTAATTATATAAAAGCAACTGAATATGCACTGCAGCGTTTGCAGGAAATGCCTCTTTGCAATCGCCTGATACGGGAAATCCACAAAGTTCTGCTATCTGATACTCGAGGAGCAGAAAAAAATCCTGGAGAATTCCGCTATTCCAAGAATTGGATTGGTGGCCAAGGTAGTACTTTACGCACTGCCAGATATATACCCCCTAATCCTGAAAACATGCATGAAGCTATTTCCCAGCTAGAAAAATACATACATGCTGAGGATTCCCTCAATCCACTTATTCAGGCTGCCCTGATTCATTATCAATTTGAAACTATCCATCCATTTTTAGATGGTAATGGCCGTATTGGCAGACTATTAATAACTCTTTTTCTCATGGAGAAAAACGTTCTTTCCACTCCGGCGCTGTACATATCTTATTATCTGAAACTTAACCGGGTAGAATACTACGATCGCATGACAGAAGTCCGTCGTACTGGCGATTACGAGCAATGGATTTTCTTCTTTCTCCAGGCCTTTACTGATTCTGCCAGAGATGCTATTACTGCCATTGATCAGCTGACTGCACTGCATCAAGAGTCTGTTAATACTATCAATAGCTTTACCCAGCGCCAGCAGAAAAATCTTCTGAAGCTTTTATCATATCTTGAGGCTCATCCTATTATAGATATCAGCCAAACCGCAGACGCCTTAGATTTATCCTATAATACCGTGGCAAAATCCATCACCACGCTTATGGATAAAGGATTACTGCAGCAGACAGCAAAAAATGGCAAGGCCCGCATTTTTTCCTATACTAAATATCTGGAAATTCTCCGCAAGGATACCTGATTTCCAGCAAATAAAAAAGCCAGCAACTCTAATAAGTTACTGGCTTAACTTTGTCGAAAATATTTTCTAAAAACCCTTGTTTGTTTTCTCGTATTGTTATAAAATAATACCAAGGCATGTTGAGATAGGCGGCTAATCTAGCCCCTGAAAGGGGGCGATGCTTATGACATTGTACGATTTTTTAACCATGATTTTTCTGGTAACTATTTGTATAATCGCCATAAAAGCATAAGAAAAACCGCCAACAGTTAGCAGCGCAGGCGGTTTTCTCATAAAATCCCTCGGGGCAGCTGTTTATCGAAGCGTGCCTCTTTTACTGTCATTATATGCTATCTTCCCCAAATTTTCAACCGCAAATTCACTGGCAGATATGATTAAACACATACTGCAGTGCAGCCTTAGCCTCAGCAAAGCGCTCTTCCGTGCCACTTAAGATAACACTGTTTTCACTGCAGCGCTCAGCACTGTCACTGCCTACACTAAGAGGGCTATTGGCCGTTTCAAACTCAATGTAACCACTGAGGACAGTAGATGTCAGCTTTGCCTGAATAGCCACAATGGACTTAAAAGGAATAACCTTAAAATTATTATCTCCCAGGTTAAACAAACCACCGCCAGTCTTATCTATAACCACTGCATTCTCATGCACATACAGATTAGCACCACGGCAGTCAACACCATACAGCTCCTGCCCCAGGAACTCCCTGGCAGGACTAGGACGCAGCTGACCATCAGGACCATTTCCAGAAGGCACTGCATTTTTAATAGCCTCACCAGCAATACCAGCAATATTATCCAATAATCCCATAATTACCCTTGTATGATGTAGTCAGAAGCAAAACATCATACTTTCCTTTCTTTTTAATATCGTGGTTTAATACATTCAGATACTGTGGACTTTTAATGTTTTT
>JAFPCE010000213.1 GCA_017390245.1 Selenomonadaceae bacterium | reverse complement strand
GCGTTCTGCCTCCATATTTTCTGACATATCACGCAAATTTATCTTTGTATATCCCAGCACCAGAGCCACTCCTTAAATATAATTCTCAAAGAATTTATTTATCTTTTCCCCTTTTACTTCGGAGACAGCTCTTGTCATTATTACTTCTTCGCCCCTATATTCATGTGCATGTTCCAGGGCAGACACAAGCTGACTAATCTGTTTACGGCCTTTTATATTTACATTCTTTATAATGCTTTTGGTTGCCATACTGTATCCCTCCTAACATACAAATAATTACAGCCTTTATGAATATCCACATTATATATCATTATTTTCAGATAAATCAAGATGATTTTCATACCTATATGAACTGAGTTCATATTATTACTGTCCGTATGAAAAATTAGGCAGAACCCTTGCGGGCTCTGCCTTTTTGCTTATTTTCTATTCAGTTAAAAATTATACCTCTGTCTTTCCAGTACGCCCTCTTTTTGTCATTGGGATACCCTGCTTGCACAGTGGGCATTCGTCTGGCTGATAGGTTTTTACGTCCATGTGCAGCAGTGCGGTGCTTGGTACGTCACCGAAGGTTGCTTTGCCACCGCTGCGGTCTACCAGCATACTTACTGCTACTGGGATGCCACCATGTTCCTTAACTACGTCGATTACCTCACGGATAGAACCGCCAGTGGTTACAATATCCTCTACGATTAGAACACGCTCGCCTTCATGCAGGGTAAAGCCACGGCGGAAGGTCATCTTGCCATTTTCACGCTCAGTGAAGATAGCACGGGTGCCAAGTGCCTTGCCTGTTTCATGGGCTAACAGAATGCCACCAGTTACAGGACCTACAACAGTCTCAATGTTGGCATCCTTGAACTTTTCTGCCATAGCACGGCAGAGCTTTTCGGTGTATACAGGCTTCTGCAGCACATTGAACTTCTCTACATAGCGTGGACTATGCAGTCCGGAGGTCAAAAGGAAATGTCCCTCCATAATTGCGCTGGTTTCGATTAATAAATCCTCTACTTCTTTTTCAGTCATAGCGTCGCTCATTACTTTACACTCTCCATTTCCTTAATAATCGCTAAAGCTTCAGCCTTTGGATCTTCTGCTGCACGTATTGGCCTGCCTACCACCAGATGGCTGGCACCGTTGGTTAATGCACTGGCTGGTGTAGCAATGCGGCTCTGGTCGTTTATAGCAGCCCCTGCTGGACGCGCACCAGGAGTTACTATCATGAAATCTGGTCCGCAGGCTTCACGGATAGCACTGGCCTCCTGAGGAGATGCTACAACACCATCTAAGCCAGCTTCCTTGGTCAGCTTCGCCAGGCGCACTACCTGATGGCGGATTTCACATTCCATGCCAAGGCCCGCCCAGTCCTCTTCATTGATGCTTGTCAAAATGGTCACAGCAATAATCTTTGGACAAGGCACACCCTGCTTTTCTGCTAAAGCATGGAGCTTTTCTGCAGCAGTCTTCATCATGGTAAAGCCGCCAGAAGCATGTACATTAACTATATCTGCTCCCAGCCGCATGAGAGAGCATAAGCCCTCTCCTACGGTATTAGGAATATCATGTAATTTCAAATCCAGGAAAATATTCTTGTTCTTTTCCTTCAAGTAAGTAATAACCTGTGGGCCAGCACTATAGAACAGCTCCATGCCTACCTTGTAGTAGGATACGCTGTCCCCCAGCTCCTCCACCAGAGTCTTAACATCCTCAAGAGTATGAAAGTCTAAAGCTACAATCAATCTGTTATCTGCCATTATTTTCCTCCTCTTTCAGCTATTAAGCCAAATCATCGCCACCGCCTACATAGTCCTGAAGTGCCAGGCTGTATACCAGACGGCGGTCTCTCATAAAGGACAGCACACGGAGAACCTCCCAGGCAGTATCCAGGGAAGTTAAGCAAGGAATAGCATGCTCAACTGTTGCACGGCGAATCTTGAAGCCATCGTGGGCTACGCTCTTGCCCTGGTTCTGGGTCATGGTATTGATAACCATGTGAATATTGCCCTTCTTAATCATCTGAATGATGTCAGCGCTGCGCTCATGCATCTTGCCTACCACCTCAGCGTCAATGCCCATGGACTGGATAGCCTTGGCACTGCCTGCAGTAGCTACCAGTTTGAAGCCAAGCTCAGAGAAGGCCTTTGCCAGGTGCTTCATCTCTTCCTTATCCTTGTTCGCAACAGTGAAGAGAATGCAGCCGTGTACAGGAATGTTCATGCCTGCACCGGTAATAGCCTTGTAAAGGGCACGGGCATAATGATAGTCAATACCCATTACCTCACCAGTGGACTTCATCTCAGGCCCAAGGGAAATATCTACATCAGTCATCTTGTTAAAGGAGAATACTGGTGCCTTTACAGCCACATAAGGCTTAGGAGTTACCAGGCCGGACTTGTAGCCAAGTTCCTTTAAGGATGCACCTAAGGCTACCTGGGTAGCCACATCTACCATCTGTACATCAGTTACCTTGCTGAGGAATGGCACAGTTCTGGAGGAACGAGGATTTACCTCAATAACATATACTTCATCATTAACCACAACATACTGGATGTTCATTAAGCCCTTTACATGGAGGCCCATAGCCAGGCGCTTGGTGTAGTCAATGATGGTGAAGATAACCTTAGAGGACAAGGTCTGTGGCGGATATACGGCAATGGAGTCACCAGAATGTACGCCTGCGCGCTCAACGTGCTCCATAATGCCTGGGATAACTACGTCAATACCATCGGAAATCGCATCAACCTCTACCTCAGTACCCTGCATGTATCTGTCTACCAGAACAGGGTGCTCAGGAGTAACCTTAACAGCACGGCCCATGTAGTCCTTCAGCTCATCTTCGTTATAAACGATTTCCATAGCACGGCCGCCCAGTACATAGGAAGGACGAACCATTACAGGATAACCGATTTCAGCAGCACCCTTGATAGCATCCTCCTGATTGGTTACAGAAATTCCTTTTGGTCTAGGAATGCCAGCCTGAGTCAATACCTCATCAAAGCGCTCTCTGTCCTCTGCTCTGTCAATATCATCTACAGAGGTACCAAATACCTTGACACCAGCTTTAGACAATGACTCAGCCAGGTTAATGGCAGTCTGTCCGCCAAACTGTACAATAACCCCCTCTGGCTTTTCCTTGTCAATGATGTTTAATACATCCTCAGGAGTAAGCGGTTCAAAGTAAAGTCTGTCGGAAATATCAAAGTCAGTAGAAACTGTCTCTGGGTTGTTGTTGACAATAATTGCCTCAATGCCCATTGCTCTAAGTGCCCATACAGAATGTACAGAGCAGTAGTCAAACTCTACGCCCTGGCCGATACGGATAGGACCAGAACCCAGAACCATAACCTTGCGGTGGCTGCCAGAGGTATCAACCTCATCCTCCTGTGCATGGAAGGTAGAGTAATAATATGGAGTAGCAGCCTCAAACTCTGCTGCACAGGTATCAACCATCTTGTAGCATGGCAGAATGTTCATGGTCTTTCTCATGGTGCGGATTTCATCAGCAGTCTTGCCCATGACCTCAGCAATGGAACGGTCAGCCAGGCCTACATCCTTAGCCTGCAGCATCAGGCTAGGAGTCATAACCCCTTCCTTCAGCTTATTTTCCACATCGGTGATTTTCTTAATCTTACGGAGGAACCATTCATCTACCTTGGTAATAGCATGAATCTCATCCACAGTTGCTATGCCACGGCGCAATGCTTCAGCAATAACAAAGATACGCTCATCATTGCAGCGGGATAAATGCTTCTTCACTGTCTCATCATCCCAGGCATCCATATCTTCCATGTGAAGGCGGTGTACACCGATTTCCAGGGAACGGACAGCCTTTAAGATAGCCCCCTCAAAGTTTCTGTCAATGGACATAACCTCGCCGGTAGCCTTCATCTGAGTACCTAAGGTCTTGTCAGCATAAACGAACTTATCAAATGGCCAGCGTGGGAACTTCACAACGCAGTAGTCAAGAGCAGGCTCAAAGCAGGCCTTGGTCTTCTGAGTTACAGCATTGGTGATTTCATCCAGAGTATAACCGATAGCAATCTTAGCGGAAACCTTAGCAATAGGATAACCTGTTGCCTTGGAAGCCAGTGCAGAAGAACGGCTTACACGAGGGTTAACCTCGATAACATAGTACTGATTGGAATCAGGGTCTAAAGCGTACTGAGCATTACAGCCGCCCTCGATACCCAGCTCACGGATAATGCGGATAGATGCGCTTCTCAGCATCTGATATTCATGGTCACTTAAGGTCTGAGAAGGTGCAACTACAATGGAGTCACCAGTATGCACACCAACAGGGTCAAAGTTTTCCATGTTGCAGACGGTGATGCAGTTGTCGTTGCCGTCACGCATTACCTCATACTCGATTTCCTTCCAGCCAGCAACACTGCGCTCAATGAGTACCTGGCCTATCAGGGAGTACTTTAAGCCCTTAATAACGATATCAATTAATTCCTCTTCATTTTCAGCAATACCGCCGCCGGTACCACCCATGGTATAAGCAGGACGGACAATCAGAGGATAGCCAATCTCATTAGCAAAGTTAACAGCAGAGGTTACATCCTCCACAATGGTAGACTCAGGAATAGGCTCACCTAGCTTGTTCATGGTCTCTTTGAACAGCTCACGGTCCTCAGCCTGCTCAATAGCCTTTAAGGAAGTACCTAAAAGCTCAACCTCATACTTGGCCAAGATACCCTTTTCAGACAGCTCTACAGCCAGATTCAGTCCTGCCTGGCCGCCTAAGGTTGCTAAAAGTCCATCAGGACGCTCCTTGCTGATGATTTCTTCTAAGAAATCCACTGTCAAAGGCTCAATATATACACGATCTGCAATGTTGGCATCAGTCATAATGGTTGCAGGATTGCTGTTAACCAGTACAACCTCCAGGCCTTCTTCCTTCAAAGCGCGGCAAGCCTGGGAACCTGCATAGTCAAATTCCGCAGCCTGGCCGATAATAATAGGGCCAGAGCCGATAACCATAACCTTCTTTAAATTTTCCTTCTTTGGCACTGTTATTCCCCCTTTGTCTCGCCAGTAAGCATAGTCCAGAACTGATCAAACAGATACATATTGTCATCAGGACCTGGAGAAGCCTCAGGATGATACTGTACACAGAACAAAGGCAGCTCCTTATGACGGATGCCCTCAATAGTGCCGTCATTGACGTTAATGTGAGTAACCTCTACTGGAAGATTCTTTAAGGATTCCTCATCTACAGCATAGCCATGATTC
>JAFPCE010000212.1 GCA_017390245.1 Selenomonadaceae bacterium | reverse complement strand
TGTTAATGACAGAAATCTGGCAGTATCCCTGGGCGGTATGACCAAGGGCGTTACTCCGCTGGAGCTGACCAGTGCCTACGGTACGCTGGCTAACGGTGGTATCCATGTGCAGTAGCCTTGCGCTCCTGGGCTGCCTGCAGGTTATTTAACGGAGAATAGTAGTTAGGGCTCTTTGGTATGCCTGCCAGCATAGCACATTCATTCAAGGTTAAATCTTTAACATCCTTGCCGAAATAGGTTTTTGCTGCTGCCTGGACACCATAAGCACCCTGGCCGAAATAAATCTGGTTTAAGTACAGTCCCAGAATCTCATCCTTGGTATACTTACGCTCCAGCTGCAAAGCCAGGAACATTTCCTGCACCTTGCGTTTGAAGGTTCTGTCCTGAGTCAGATAAGCATTTTTAGCCAGCTGCTGGGTAATGGTAGAACCGCCCTCAGCAACGCCACGGCGGGTCAGATTTACCCATACTGCACGCATAATGCCTCTTGGGTCAACACCTGCATGCTCATAAAAACGGGCGTCCTCTACAGCCACAAAAGCATCCTTCAGATTCTGTGGAATCTGGTTAAATTCAACTGGTACACGGTTTTCCTCAGAGTGTACACTAGCCAGCTCCGTACCATCACTATAATAAATCTGGGAGGAAGCTGCCGGACGTACATCCTCTAAGTCCTGCTTTGTATTTAATGTTGCTGTCAGAAAGCCACAGCCAACGCCTACAACCATAACCAGCACAATAGCCATTATAATCATAAAAACGCGGCCGCCATTGCCTTTGCCACTACCCTTTTTACGGGGCTGTTTTTGCTGCTGGCGGGTTTTCTGGGCTGCACCTACACGCTTTTCCATGACACCTCTCCTTTATTCACACAAATATACATTCATTGTACCACAATTCTGTTAATTTGTTTACTTTAAATCTACGAGAGTAGCTCCGGTACCACCTTCGCTCATATCAGCAAAATTAAAATCAGCTACATTTTTGTGACGCTTCAGATATTCATGAACGCCCTTCCTCAATGCCCCTGTACCCTTGCCATGGATAATCAGCACCTGGCTGAGGCCTGCCATAAGGGAATCATCAATAAACTTCCCTAACAGCACCTCTGCCTCATTCACCATCATGCCACGGATATCAATATCCCTATGGGCTTCCTTGGTTTTGCTCATAAAGCTGTTGCCGCCCCTGCCCTTGTGGCCTTTGCCATTATTCTGGGCTGGCTGCTGCTTTTGTGCCTTTTCCACAAACTTGCAGTCCTTTACCTTGACAGTAGTCTTTAAGCCCCCCAGCTGTACCTCCAGCTCATTACCCTTAATAGAAAGCACAGTTCCCTTCTGATCCAGCTTAGTAACGTAAATAATATCCCCTGGCTCTAAGGTCTTTAAATCAATTTTCTTATTAAAGGCCTTGATGGATACAATACCTGGGCGCACCTTACCAGCCTCTGCCTCCAGTCGCTGTCTTGCCTCCTGGATAGTCTGCTGGCGCTTCTGGATGCCCATGTCGTTGTACTGCTCCTTCAGCTCCTTGATGATGCTTTCTGCCTCCCGACGGGTGCTGCGTACCATGGCAGAGGCCTGATCCTTGGCCTTTCTGATGATATCTGCCTTTTTCTGGTTCAAGTCCACCCGCATGGCCTCAGCCTTAGCCTCCATCTGCTCTGCCCGGCGCAGTCTTGTTTCTATGTCAGCATTCATCTGCTCATAGAGCATTTTTTCCTTTTCCAGCTGGTTAATAACCTTTTCAAACTGGGCATGATCTGCCTGTATCAGCTGCTTGGCCCGGATAATCAGCCCATTGCTCAGTCCCAGTCTGCGGCTGATAGCAAAAGCGTTGCTGGCCCCAGGAATGCCTGTTAAAAGCCTGTAGGTAGGACGCAGCGTCTCCACATCAAATTCCACGCAGGCATTTTCGATGCCCTCACGGCTGAAGGCAAAGGTCTTCAGCTCAGAATAATGGGTAGTAGCCATAACAGAAGCCTTCACCTGCAGCAGCTGCTCTAAAATAGCCATAGCCAGCGCCGCGCCCTCCTCAGGGTCAGTACCTGCCCCCAGCTCATCTAGCAGCAGCAGGTCATCGCTTTCCACCTTGTCTAAAATCTGCACCAGATGGGTCATGTGAGCAGAAAAGGTAGACAGGCTCTGTTCAATGCTCTGCTCATCACCAATATCAGCATAAATGTTGTTGTAAATAGCAATTTCAGAACCAGACTCCACTGGCAGAAACAGGCCGGACTGAGCCATCAGCACCATAATTCCCAGAGTCTTCATGCTGACGGTTTTACCACCAGTATTAGGACCTGTTACTAAAAGCATGGTGTATTTATCGCCCAAGGTAATATCAAT
>JAFPCE010000211.1 GCA_017390245.1 Selenomonadaceae bacterium | reverse complement strand
GGGAAGGAATAGGATAAGAGAGAGTTTACTACAGCGAAGTGGGTAGCGATGCGCCTAAGCATGTCCTCAGAAAAATACTCCATCTTCAGATGGCTGGCAATAATGTCCTCATCAATAAAAGGTGTCAGGCAAGGCTGATAGAGGATGGTATAGATTTCCGGTGCCAGGTCTGCGGCCTTGCCGGACATGATGACCTTTTCAAGATAATTGGAAAATGAGGTGGTAAGGGAATGGCAGACTGGTGCCGTACATGCCATTTTTTTGTAGAAAAACTGCTTCATGAATTTATTTATATCCGGGGAGTCAAAGAACAAAGCCTGACTGGCATCAGCCGCAAAGCAAAGAGAATAATCGCTTGTCAGCAGCATACACGGCAACAAGGACCACTCGTTGAAAAGGGTGGTTACATGTTCATAATAGCAGTGGGCTTCAAAAGCAGGACAGGACAGCAGTGTTGGCATCAACTGTTCCAGACAACGGAGGTTGTGGCAGTCATCATCATCGTTTGCCTGATTAAAGCAGATTATGTTGTCTACTTTTGCCCCTGGTGCAAAGCAGTTCAAGGAGGCAAGAGTTTCATAGAGATATTGGTAGTTTGGCTGTGAAATGAGGCAGACATGGCCATTGGGCTTTTGCAGCTCAAGTTCCAGCAGAGTGCGGACCAGCTTATTTAAATTAGGTCTTTCATTGATAATCTGTGGCATGGTATCCTGCTGAGAAATCATGGATTTTATGTTCACAAACAAATTTTCCTGAGAGGGAGAACCGATTTTTAAGAGTGACGGTTTTGCACAGCTTAAAAGTAACTTTTGCACATACTGCAGCTGGTGGTATGCTGATTCGCCCCTGCGGCTGATTTCATAGGCTGTTATTAGCTCGTCCATATCTGAGGGAGACAGCAGAAGCGCACGGGCAACAGCCAGCACGGTATCCTTATTGGATGGAATTCTATCTCCTTTTATCATTTTGTGCACCATGGTACGCTCTATGCCAGAGGTAACAGCTACTGACTGCGTAAAATAATATTTACGGAATATGATGTTATGAATGAGGATGGGAAATAGTAATATATACTCAAACTTCGCACACCTGAAACCTTTATGAGATAAGGCTCTGTCTAGCAGATTTCAGGCCTTCAGCATTATCACGTCATACACACTGTTTAAGGCACTTTCCTCACAGATCTGGCAGTTTTGCCACGAATAGATCGAGAAAATGGTTGATCTGTTCTCCGTCAAGAATCTCCGCTTCCTGAGCACAGTCTATCAGCAGGCTCAACAATGGTGCGATGACCTTCTGGATGATGGCTGTACTCAGGAGTAGCGGGAACACCGCCTCGAAAGCAACGAAGAAGATGGCATGACCGTGAAGTCGCGTAGATTATAGGCATTGTAGCTTATTAGGTGCTGGCTGACGTGGAAGTTAGCAAAAAATTGCTGAATTTTGGAAGAAGTAGCTTCACAGGAGTGATTATGTGGTATAATAGTCATGGCATAAGTTCTCCGTTTGTGTTATGTATTTTTCACACTTTCATTGTAATGGATTTTGATGTTGTGGATGCAGATGAAAATGTC
>JAFPCE010000210.1 GCA_017390245.1 Selenomonadaceae bacterium | reverse complement strand
GATCCAGCTTGCCCTGCCGTGCCGCCAGAGTCATATCCCTGCCAAACTTTTCCAGAGCCTTGTAGCCATCCTCTGGATTAGCAGAGTTAACATTCTGGCTGCGGTTCTTCTTAATAGAAGCCTTAGTATTGCTGGAAGTCAGCTTAAAGTCACTGCAGATTTCCCTGACCTCATCACTGCCTTCCTCCTCAATAGCCAGCAGCAAATGCTCTGTGCTGACATATTCATCCTTCATATCATTAGCCAGCTGCTCAGCCTTAGCCAGCACCCTGGCCAGCTCCACACTCATAGTCAGCCTGTCCTGGCCCTTGACACTGGGAATCTTCCGCAGCTGCTGCTCTAAGCGGCTCTGCAGCATCCCCAGGTCCACCCCAGCCTCCTGGAAAATAGTAGCCAGAATCCCCTCAGGCTCCTGCGCCAGCGCCAGCAGCACATGCAGGGACCCAATCTCCTGATGATAATGCAGCGCCGCATTCTGCTGCGCACTCTGCATAGTATTCAAAACTCTTTGAGTATATTTCTCTTGATTCATAACCATCCCTCCAATTTGACTATTTGTTTAACCTTTTGACCTTATTATAAAACAAATAGTCAAAAAGTCAACACTAAGTTTGATTTTTTGACTATTATTTTTCTCTATGCAATTTTACACCTTCTGCTGTGGCAGTTCCACAGTAAAGGCCGTCCCCTGCCCCAGGGCACTTTCAATATAAATCTGCCCATGATGCACTTCTATTATATCCTTGGCAATAGCCAGTCCCAGTCCGTTACCGCCCATCTCCCTGGAACGGGCCTTATCCACCCGGTAGAAGCGGCCGAAGATTTTCTCCTGGTCCTCCTTAGCAATGCCAATACCATTATCCCTGACACTGAAAATCACCTTGTTATTGCGCCCCAGCGCTAATGCTACATCTATATGGCCATTTTCCTGAGTATATTTAATAGCATTATCCACAAAAATCAGAATCAGCTGCTTGATTTTCTGTTCATCACCAGCATAGCTGATACCATCAGGAATATTTTCTGCAATAGTAATATTTTTCTTTTCCGCCATCATCTGCATATTGCGGGTTACCTGCTGCATAACAGAGGACAAATCAAATTTCTGGAACTTGATTTTTTCTGCATTATTATCAGAACGGGCCACCGTCAGCAAATCCCCCACCAGCTTGGACATCTTCTTAACCTCATCCTTCAAGTCCTCAATAACCTGCTTCAAAAACGGGGATTCAATGGAGGGGTCATTGGCCAGCAAATCTGCTGAAGCCATCACCACACTTAATGGAGTCCGCAGCTCATGGGAAGCATCTGCAGCAAACTGGCGCTGCTTCTCATAAGCCTTCTGCATTGGTGCCATTACTGTACCAGACATGGAATAGCCTATGCCAGCCGCCACCAGCAAAGCCAGCAGGGAAATAGCACTTAAAAGATACACGGACTTTTTAATACCCTTATAAAGCGCCGTAATATCCTTGCCTAAATACACCACGCCGATGTAATGCCCGCTGGCCATGACATTGGCAGCAGTCATCATCAGTACCCTTGGCTTTTCCGGATCCTTGTGCTGCTCAAACACAGCTACATCATTAAAGGGAATCTGTCCCCCCTGGATAACCTGCAGCACATCATTTTCTATACGCTCTGGCGCCCGGGAAAAATTCCGTAGCTTGCCACTGTCATCATAAGCATAAAAAAACATGCGCTCACGAGTCCCCAGGTCATCTGGGAAATTGCCATTCTGCAGCAGCATGGCCTCTGTTTCGGCCACCTCCTGCACCACAGCCGAAAGCTCCCTGGCCTGCTCAGAGGTTACAGCCCATTCCATACTGCGCTGGGCCATAAAAATAATGATGGAAAATAAGCAGAACATCAGGGCAGTGTACAGGATGGTCAGCCGCAGCCTGCTCTGGCTAAATATATTTGTCAGCCTCTTTTTATTTGGTTTCCAGTTTATAGCCAACACCTCTTATCGTTGCAATAGAAATCTGCCCGTCAGCCGTATTGAGCTTTTTCCGCAGCAGCTTCACATAGGAATCAATGTTGTTGGAGCTTACATCCGACTCAATACCCCAGATTCTGTCCAGAATAATATCTCTGGGCACTACAATGCCAATATTCTGCACCAGCAAATCAAAAATCTGGAATTCCCTTGGAGACAGCTGGATTATCTGGTCGTTTTTCTTTAATACCTTGGAGGTTCTGTCCAAAGTAAATTCTCCCAGCTCCATAACATCCCGCTGTATCTTCTGGCTGCTGCGTCGTCCCAGGGCTCTCAGTCTGGCCATAAGCTCTGCAAACTCAAAAGGCTTCACCAGATAGTCATCTGCGCCGGCATCCAGGCCTGTAACCCTGTCCTCAATGGCATCCCTGGCAGTTAAAAGCAGTATGGCTCTCTGATAGCCAGCCTCCCGCAGCTGGCGGCAGGCATCAACACCGGACATTTTTGGCATCATCCAGTCCAGCACCAGCACATCATATTCCTCATACATAGCATAATCGTAAATAGCATCACCTGTAGTTACCCACTCAGTGGCAATGCCATTTTGCTCTAACATATACTGTGTCAGCTTCCCCAGCTTTAAATCGTCCTCAGCTAGTAAGACCTTCATACAAAACACCTCACCTGCAAATTAATTAATGTAATTATACCAGCATTTCTTGAAAAAGAAATGAAATAAAAAACCCCTGGCTGCCATAAGCCGACAGCCAGAGGAAAATCTTTGCTAAAAGCGGGAAATATGAAATTAGCCGATTAACGGTTCATCTGGTCACGGAGAATAACGTCATGGGAACCACCCTCTACGATACTAGTAGAAGATACCAGAGTCAGGCGTGCCTTCTCCTGCAGCTCAGGAATAGTCAGAGCACCGCAGTTGCACATAGTAGAGCGAATCTTGCTCAGGGTAACGCCAACGTTATCCTTCAAGCTGCCAGCGTAAGGTACATAGGAGTCAACACCTTCCTCAAAGGAAAGCTTCTTGCTGCCGCCCAGGTCATAACGCTGCCAGTTGCGGGCACGGTTAGAGCCCTCGCCCCAGTACTCCTTGTAATAAGTACCATTGATTTTAATGCGGTCAGTTGGGCTCTCGTCAAAGCGGGAGAAGTAACGGCCCAGCATCATGAAATCAGCACCCATAGCCAGAGCCAGAGTCATGTGATAATCATGTACAATACCACCATCGGAGCAAACTGGAATATAAACGCCAGTCTCCTGATAATACTCATCACGAGCCTTGCATACATCAATCAGTGCAGTAGCCTGGCCACGGCCGATACCCTTGGTCTCACGGGTAATACAGATGGAACCGCCGCCGATACCAACCTTAATAAAGTCTGCACCAGCCTCAGCCAAGAATCTGAAGCCCTCACGGTCAACAACGTTACCAGCACCAACCTTAACATCCTCACCGAAGTTCTCATGGATGTACTTCAAGGTAATGCGCTGCCACTCAGAGAAGCCCTCAGAGGAGTCAATGCAAAGTACATCAGCACCTGCAGCTAAAAGAGCAGGCACACGCTCAGCGTAATCACGGGTATTGATACCAGCACCAACGATATAACGCTTTCTGTCATCAATGAGCTCTAACTCATTTTCCTTGTTATCAGTGTAATCCTTGCGGAATACCATATATACTAAGCGCTGATTGTCATCAACTAATGGCAGCATGTTCAGCTTGTGCTCCCAAATCAGATCATTAGCCTCAGGCAGAGTAGTATCAGCCTTAGCATAAATCAGCTTCTCAAATGGAGTCATGAACTCAGAAGCTGGAGTATCAGGGCTCATACGGGTTACACGGTAATCACGGCTGGTAACGATACCCAGGAGCTTGCCGGTAGCAGTGCCATCCTCAGTAACAGCCATAGTGGAGTGACCGGTCTTTTCCTTTAAAGCCAGAATCTCAGCAATAGTAGTAGAAGGCTTAATGTTGGAATCACTATCTACGAAGCCAGACTTGAAGTTCTTGGCACGTGCAACCATTGCAGCTTCCTCTTCAATGGACTGAGAACCATAAATAAATGAAACGCCGCCCTCACGAGCCAGTGCAACTGCCATACGATCATCAGAAACAGACTGCATGATAGCGGAAGTCATAGGAATGTTCATGGAAATTTTTGGTTCCTCACCCTTGGCCTTGTTGTACTTAACCAAAGGAGTCTTTAAAGAAACATTTGCCGGTATGCACTTGTCAGAAGAATAGCCTGGTACCAATAAATACTCGCCAAATGTGTGTGATGGTTCACTGAAATAGAATGCCAACTTAATCCCTGCTTTCTTTAAATATTTTATGAAATTATATCCGCAGATATTGTTACAATACTAGTACAAAGTTGAGTCCTTGTCAATATTTTCTTGGTCTTCGCCAGGGAAAAATAACAATTTCTGCCCAATAAATATCAAATTTTACTCAATGGTAAAAGGTACTGCCCCAGACTCTGCTGTTTCTCCCTTTGGATTGTGGAACAGGAAGCTGCGCTGATAATTACCCTTTGGCAGTTCCTCAGGATAAATTTTCACATCCCCCTCCAGCTCAAAGGTATCACCTTCCACCAGAGTAATGCTGCCATCACTTTCTACCCGCTGGTCCAGCACAGTGATGTCAGTACCTGCCTGTGGCAAAGCAATGAGGCCATCAGGCTTGCCATCCTCTGTCAGCTCAGCCAGGCCAGTAGCACAAATTTCCTTAGTTGCATAATCCTGATAGAACTTTAAGGCATACTTATTGCCATCTATGCTAATAGGCGCAGCATACAGCGAGTAGCTGTCATTGTGGCCGTAAAGGGTAGGGCTGATAATATGGCCATTTAAGGTAAACCAGTCTGTAGCCGGCGTATCAGACACAGTGCCCTCATCCATGTCCACATCCACCCGGTCATCATTGCCCAGCAGATACATACCACTGTCATCCATGCGGTAAGTACAGGTATCCGCAGAAACGATGCTGCCCATTAAATCTGGATCCATGTTCACAACGCAGCAGCCATCGTCCCGGCCTGCTGGTGTAATATCTGCCAGAGAAGAAATATCAAAATCCGCCTGTTCCAGCATCAGATACAGCTGTGCCAGGGATGGATCGGTCACATTTAAATTCTGATACATCAAATTGCTTTACCTGTCCCCCATTAAAGGATAATACATGGAGATGCCATGGGAGCCCTTCCGGGCCTTGCCAGCCTTATTCAGCCATACTGCCTCATTAATGGCTTCCTTTAAGGCCTGAGCCTCTGCTGGCACAACATTATCTGTAGCTTCCGCAAAGCCATAAATATCTATCATGTTCATGTAGCCTTCCAGCCGATTGTTGCATTTATTCAACTGTAACGGATTTAGCCAGATTTCTTGGCTTATCCACATCGCAATTCCTTGCCACTGCGCTATAGTATGCCAAAAGCTGCAAAGGCACTACTGCCAGAAGCGGAGCCAGCAGCTCCTCTGTCTCTGGTATAAATATAACATGATCTGCATAATGCTGCAGTTCCTTATCTCCCTGGAGGCCAATGCCAATAACCACTGCCTCTCTCGCCTTTACTTCCTTGATATTGCTCAGGGTCTTTTCGTAAACACTTTTCTGGGTTGCCAGCGCCACTACAGGCACTTCATTAGTAATCAGCGCCAATGTGCCATGCTTTAACTCCCCGGCAGCATAAGCCTCTGCATGTATATAGGATATTTCCTTTAGCTTTAAGGAACCCTCCAGAGCCACATAATAATCCAGAGCCCGGCCAATATAGAAAAGGTCCTCCTTGGTGCTGTACTTCTTAGCAAATTCCTTTATCTCTTTTTCCTGCTGCAAAGCTGTCTCAATGCCCTCAGGAATCTTTTTCAGATTGCCCAGCAGACTCTGCATCATCTCTGGTGCCACAGTTTTCCTAAGGCCTGCCATATAAGCGCCTAACAGTGCCATCACTATAAGCTGGGTAGTATAAGCCTTGGTAGATGCTACAGCAATCTCAGGGCCGGCACAGGTGTAGATGACCTGGTCTGCTTCCCTGGCAATAGAAGAACCTACCACATTGGTAACAGCCAGAGTCTTGCCTCCCAGCCGCTTTGCCTCCTTTAAGGCCGCCATGGTATCAATGGTCTCACCAGACTGGCTCACCACGATAATCAAAGTATTATCATTAATAATAGGCTGCCGGTATCTGAACTCAGAAGCAATATCCACCTCAACCGAAATCCTGGCCAGCCGTTCAATGTAATACTTCCCCACCAAAGCTGCATGGTATGCCGTACCGCAGGCTACAATATAAACCTTGGCAAAGGAATTAACATATTCAGCAGTCCAGCCCAGCTCATTTAAAATGACGCTGCTGTTATCACTAGCAATGTGGCCTGTCAAAGTATCCCGCACTGCCTTTGGCTGCTCATGGATTTCCTTCAGCATAAAATGCTCATAGCCGCCCTTTTCCGCAGCCTCTGCATCCCAGTTAACCTCTAACACCTTCTTGGTAACAGGTTCACCGCTCTTGTTAAACACCCAGACAGAATCCTTTTTCACCACAGCCATTTCCCCATCATTAATGATGTAGGTACGGCGGGTTTTGGTAATAATCGCAGGAATATCAGAGGCAATGAAGTTCTCCCCTTCACCTAAGCCAATAACCATAGGATTATCCTGCTTGGAACAAATCAAGGTATCCGGGTCCTTTTTAGAAATAAACACCATGGCATAGGAACCTTCTACCCGGCGCAGCACTTCCCGCACAGCCACTTCAAAATTGCCTTTATACACATCCTCCAAAAGATGCACCAGCACCTCAGTATCTGTTTCTGATTTAAAGTGATGGCCTTTAGCTAAAAGTTCCTCCTTAATGGACAGGTAATTTTCAATAATGCCATTATGCACAACAGCAAAGCTGTTAGTACAATCTGCATGAGGATGAGCATTGAGATCAGAAGGAGCACCATGAGTTGCCCATCTGGTGTGGCCAATGCCAATATGGCCTGCCGGAGTATTCCCCTGCAGCTTCTCCTTCAGGCAGTCTAAGCGTCCCACTGCCTTCTCAATCCGCAAATCTCTGCCGTCAAAAACAGCAATACCTGCAGAATCGTACCCACGATACTCCAGACAGGTAAGACCCTGCATCAAAAATTCAGCAGCCTCACCATTCCCAACATAACCAATAATACCGCACATAAAAAAGCCTCCATATCTGCCTAAAAATAGGCGCAGCTACAGAGCCCTGCTGCCCACACCTTCTGCTTTGTCCCACCAGTCACCTGATGGCTTTAACAGATATTAACGACCGAGCCTGGCCGAGAGGCATCCGCTGATAAATCGACAATCCTCTTCCTCGTCATCTGGACAAGCTATGCAAAATCTTCACCAAACATTCGCTAGACATTCACTGAAGCTTGACTACGCCCTCCAGACCATGCGCTAGAATATAAAATATCCTTTCAATTACAGCTACACCGGTGCAGGACACAAAACCAATGCAGCCCTTCTCATCATGTTCTTGGATAAGCTTCCCTCTGCTTAGTTATTACCAGCAGTTATACCACCTATTCCAAAAGCATTTTCATATTGTAGACCTCTCTCCCCAAAAAGTCAATACTACCAAAGGCATAAAAAAGCGCCTCTGGAAAATCCAGAGACGCCTCAATATATTAGGAATTATTATGGAAATTTAAATCTGCTTTTGCTTTCCCGGCATTACATCATGCCAGGCATGCCGCCCATTGCAGGTGCTGCAGTAGCTGCACCCTCTGGAGCTGGCTTATCAGCAACCAGAGTCTCAGTAGTGAGAACCATAGCTGCAATGCTAGCTGCATTCTGCAGAGCAGAACGGGTAACCTTAGCAGGGTCAACGATACCAGCCTCAATCATGTTAACGTAAACATCATTGTATGCATCGTAACCAACACCAAGCGCAGCCTTCTTAACCTCAGCAACTACTACAGAGCCCTCCAGGCCTGCATTGTTAGCAATCTGGCGAACTGGCTCCTCTACGGCACGGCGGACAATGTTCACACCAGTCTTCACGTCGCCCTCAGCCTCAATGCCATCAAGAGCAGACATAATATCGATAAAGGTAGTACCGCCGCCTGCAACGATACCTTCCTCAACTGCAGCACGGGTAGCATTAAGAGCATCCTCAACACGGAGCTTCTTGTCCTTCATCTCTACCTCAGTAGCAGCACCAATCTCAATAACAGCTACACCGCCAGAGAGCTTAGCCAGACGCTCCTGGAGCTTCTCCTTGTCAAAGTCAGAAGTAGAATCTGCAATCTGCTTCTTAATCTGCTCAACGCGGGCAGCAATAGCAGCCTTATCGCCCATACCATCAACGATGGTAGTGTTTTCCTTGGAGGAATGAATCTGGCGGGCACGGCCCAGATCCTCAAGAGTTACAGTCTCCAGCTTGCGGCCCAGCTCCTCGCTGATAACCTGGCCGCCGGTGAGGATAGCAATATCCTCCAGCATAGCCTTGCGGCGGTCGCCAAAGCCTGGAGCCTTAACAGCCAGAGCCTTGAAGGTACCACGGAGCTTGTTAACTACGATAGTAGCCAGAGCCTCGCCATCAAGATCCTCAGCAATGATTACCAGCTCCTTGCCCATCTTAACAACCTGCTCCAAGATAGGGAGAATATCGTTAATGCTGGAAATCTTCTTATCAGTAATCAGGATAAATGGATCATCCATTACAGCTTCCATCTTGTCGGTATCAGTTACCATGTAAGGGGAGATGTAACCACGGTCAAACTGCATGCCCTCTACAACAGAAAGAGCAGTCTCCATGCCCTTGGACTCCTCAACGGTAATAACACCTTCCTTGCCAACCTTCTCCATAGCGTCAGCAATGTACTTGCCGATTTCCTCATCAGCAGAAGAAATAGTAGCAACCTGGGCAATCTCGCCCTTGCTCTGTACTGGCTTGGAAACCTCCTGAATCTTCTCTACCAGAGTCTTAACAGCCAGCTCAATACCCTTCTTCAGAACCATAGGGTTAGCACCAGCAGCAACATTGCGCATGCCCTCATGAATCATAGCCTGAGCTAACAGGGTAGCAGTAGTAGTACCGTCACCAGCAATATCGTTGGTCTTGGTAGCAACCTCACGAACCAGCTGGGCACCCATATTCTCAAATGCATCCTCAAGCTCAATATCACGGGCAATGGTAACACCATCGTTGGTGATAGTAGGAGCACCAAACTTCTTGTCTAAAACAACGTTGCGGCCCTTTGGACCAAGGGTAACCTTTACAGCATTTGCTAAAGCGTCAACGCCCTTCTCTAAAGCACGACGAGCTTCTTCATTAAATAAAATCTGTTTTGCCATTTTAAAAAGCCTCCAATATATACGAATTACTCAACCACAGCTAAAATATCGCTCTGGCGGACTACTAAATAATCCTTGCCATCAACCTTAACCTCAGTACCAGCGTACTTAGAATAGATAACAGCATCACCAGTTTTAACATCCAGAGG
>JAFPCE010000209.1 GCA_017390245.1 Selenomonadaceae bacterium | reverse complement strand
ATTGCAAATGGGAATGCCTTTTATAAAACATCAGGCTGATAAACGGATAAAAGGTATAGGTGTACCCGATTTACATCTTAATCAAATTAAAGATTTTGATATATTATGTCCTAGAAGAGAAGACCAAGAAAAATATGTTGATTTTGCACATAAGGTAGAGGAGGCTAAGAAGCCAATTCAGGAATCTTTAAATCGTTTGCAGACATTAAAAGCGTCCCTGATGCAGGAATATTTCAGTTAAATATGGAATAATTTATCTATTAACAATATCACTTAAGGTGGGCGCGTAGGGAGCACAAGCAGATTGCACTGGCCCAATACAAAGCGCTGATGTGCTGCTTTTTTGCAATGAGCGCAACGCTTTTCAAAGAAAAGTGGCCAATGACGTATCTCTTTTAAAGCCAAATTGAGAGAAAAGCCAGCATGCGCAGCACTGGCGCACCAGGTAAAGGTACAAATCATCAAATTGGCCATTCAGCGCGAATGGATAAAAAAGTACGTACTCAGCGCCCTATGGCATTGACAGTACAACCTGCGGAGCAGCACTAGCCATGTTATCTGCTTGCGGTGCACTTTTATCTAGCTTAGCCGATACACCATAAAGAGCCACAGGCATATACCCTAAGCCAGCGCATAAATTACCTTGGTACTTAGCGACTGACAAGCAAAGCGCCGTCAGAGCTTAGTACCACTAGGTAATTTCTTGCAGCGAGAGCGTGGTGGCGTGCGGTATATGCCTGTGGCGAAAGATAAACAAAAGAAGGAGACTTTTATGGCAAATTTCACATTCCTCTCCCGCACAACTGCATACCAGCTCTTCTCCACCCCATGCCTGGAAGCAGAATCCATCTTGTCCCAGTCTCCTGCTCTTTGCTCCATCTCCTGCCGCAAAGCCCTGGAACTAGCCGTCAAATGGGTCTACAGCGCCGACACCGACATCCACATGCCATATCGCGACAACCTCCAGTCCCTCATCCATGAACCATCCTTCAAATTCGCATTGGACAACCAGACCTGGAGCAAGCTGCCCTACATCATCAAGCTAGGAAACCTGGCAGTCCACACCGAAAAAACCATCGACAAAGCCGCAGCCCTCTTAGCCCTCAGAGGGCTATTTGAATTTGTCCAGTGGATAGACTATTGCTACGGCACAGACTATGAAGAACGCAGCTTTGACGAAAATGCCATCCCTGCACCAGCCAGCCAGGCAGAAGCAGAAAACATGGCCCAGGCAGCAGCCAAAATCCAGCAGGAGCTAGAAAATCAGAAAGCCCTGGCCAAATCCCAGGCCACCCGTCACCAGCAGGAAATCCAAAAACAGCAAACCCTGCTGTCCCAGAAGGATGCAGAGCTAGAACAGCTCCGGGCCCAGATAGCAGCCATGGCACCACAGCTGACCCAGAACAAGGCGCAGCACCAGGAAACCCGCAGCTTCACTCCAGAGGACATCTCCGAGTTCAAAACCAGAAAGCTCTATATCGACATTGACCTGAAGTCCATGGGCTGGAGCTTCACTCCCCCTGATGCCAATGTAGCAGCAGAATACCCAGTAGATGACATGGAAGGCCATATAGGCCAGCAGGGCTTTGTTGACTATGTGCTTTTTGGCAGGGACGGCCTGCCTTTAGCTGTAGTAGAAGCCAAGCGCAGCAGCAAGGATCCCAACATTGGCCAGCAGCAGGCAAAGCTATATGCTGACTGCCTGGAAAGGAAATTTGGCCGGCGGCCTGTTATCTTTTTAACCAACGGCTTTGAAACATATTTCTGGGATGACAAGACCAGTCCCAAGCGGCGGGTCAGCATGATATTTTCCCAGGGAGATTTGCAGAAAATTCTCCAGCGCCGCAGTGAAAAGAAGGACCTGAACACAATAATCATCGATGACAATATCACTGACAGATATTATCAGAAGGAAGCCATCCGCGCTGTTTGCGGCAACGTGATGACAGGCCACAGGAAGCACCTTTTAGTTATGGCTACTGGCACTGGCAAAACCCGTACGGCTTCTAGTCTGGCAGACGTATTAAGCAGAGGCGGCTACGTCACCAACATTCTCTTTTTAGCAGACAGAACAGCACTGGTAAAGCAGGCCAGAGATGACTTTAAAAATTATCTCCCTGCTATGTCCCTGTGCAATCTCTGCTCCAACAAGGATGACAAGCAGGCACGGATAGTATTTTCCACTTATCCTACTATGCTGAACGCCATAGATGAAGCGAAAAACCAGGAGGGGCAGAGGCTCTTTACTCCAGCCCATTTTGATTTAATCATCATCGATGAAAGCCATCGCAGTATTTTTAAAAAGTATAAGACTATCTTTGATTATTTTGATGCCATACTGGTGGGGCTTACAGCTACTCCAAAGACAGAGGTAGACAGGAATACCTATGATTTCTTTGAAATGGAAAAGGATGTACCTACTTATGTCTATGACTACGAAAAGGCAGTGCAGGAGGATCATGTGCTGGTGCCTTACTACAACTATGAAGTAAAGACCAAGTTCATGGAGGAGGGCATCAAATACGATGAGCTGTCTGAGGCGGACAAGGAGCGGTATGAGGAAGATTTCGCTGAGGATGGTACACTCCCAGAGGAGATAGGCTCTAACCAGCTGAACAAGTTCGTCTTTAACCAGGATACGGTGGATATGGTGCTGCAGGATCTCATGACCAGAGGCATCAAGGTAGCCGGTGGTGACAGGCTGGGCAAAACCATTATTTTCGCTCAGAACAAGCGTCACGCAGAGTTTATTCTGGAACGCTTCAATAAACTGTACCCCAAGTATCGCGGAACATTTGCCCAGCGTGTTATCTGTGACGATACAT
>JAFPCE010000208.1 GCA_017390245.1 Selenomonadaceae bacterium | reverse complement strand
GTACGGTTCAAAGCGCTGACTACGCCAGCAGTAACACTGCCCCGGAACTCCAGGCCCATTGGGTTGCCAATAGCAATGGCAGGCTCACCTACCATAATATCGCTGGAATCAGCAAATTCAGCCACTGGCAGATCCTTGGCATCTACCTTGACTACCGCCAGGTCAGTGATTTCATCTGCACCAATAAGCTTGCCATTAAGGCTGCGGCCATCAGACAGGGAAACAATAATCTCCTTAGCACCGGAAATAACGTGGTTATTGGTAACGATATAGCCATCCTGGCGGAAAATAACGCCAGAGCCTACGCCTTTTTCAAACTGAATCTGGTTGTTAAACCAGTCTCTTGCCACAGCCTTGTTGGTAATACCTACTACAGTAGGGCCTACAACCTTTGCTGCCTGTACTACAGGAGTATTTCTGGCATCAGACAGATTTGCTGTAGCAGCTGCAGTTATATTAGTATTGGCATTATCTGCAGAACCGGCATTGCTGCTACCGCAGCCTCCCAGGATAACTGCTCCCATCACCATCATGCCCATTACTGCAGGCAGATATTTCTTTAAATAATTCTTTTTCATCATAATCCCTCCATCATATGATTACTTAATAAGTAGTGCTGACACATTGGTTAGGCGAGGTCATAAATAATTCAATATCTTCTATGCCCTCCTGAGCCAAAATGCTCTTTACTGTATCCATAGCCACCTCTGGGCTGTTATTCTGCTCACTTAAATGAGCCAGGAATACCTTTTTCGGCCTGTTTTTAAGCTTTGCCAGCGTCTGGGCTGTTATTTCATTGGATAAATGACCCTGCCGGCCTAGGATGCGCAGCTGCAGGCTTCTTGGATAAGGTCCCATTTTCAGCATATCCACATCATGATTAGCTTCTAACACCATAACCTGGGCACCCTCCAGCATGGCCTGCATCCCTTTGCTGATATAGCCTGTATCTGTGGCCACCACGCAGCGGCTGCTGCCCTGAATGACATACCCCACAGGATTAACTGCATCATGGGATATATCAAAGGCCCTCACGGATATCCTGCCCAGAGTTACCCTGTCCTTAATAGGATTCAGGCACTCTATGGGAATCTCCCTGTAGCAGCTCATGGCCCGGAATGTTTCTGGCCGGCTGTACAGCGCTATGCGGTATTTTTTGCTTAAAGTAGCCAGTCCCTTCACATGGTCAATATGCTCATGGGTGATAAATATTCCATCTAAATCTGCAATATCAACTCCTAAATTGCTCAGTTCCTGCTTAATCCGCCTGGTGCTGATACCAGCATCAACCAGCAATTTCACTCCTTCCATTTCGATAAATGTGGCATTGCCCTTGCTGCCACTTGCTAATACAGCTACCTGCATCGGTCACTCTCGCTTTCATTTTATCCTGCAGCTAAGGCTGTACACGCACCAAAGCATTTCCTTTGGTGCTTTTAAGTATAATTATCTTAGCTGTAAATTATCTGTAAACTAAATTTCTAATCATTTTCTAATAATAGCCTTATATCTGCCTTTAAACAACAGAAAAGGCTACACCCAGATGATATGCTACCACTATTTATGGTTTCATATCAAGGCATAGCCTGTTTTTCTAAAAATATTTTCGCAAAAATTAATGAGTATCAGGACTGATTTTCTGGCATCTTGGACACTTGCCGTAAAAATAAATCTGGCGTCCTGTTAACTGGAACCCAGTCTTCTCCTGGGCAGCCTTAATCAATGGTTCATCATCAATATCAAAGATATCTGCTACCTTATTGCAGCAAATACACTTAATGTGAGGATGAGAGCTGGTGTTAGCATCATAACGGAAGCTGTCCTCTCCGGTATTTAAAATCTGTACCAGACCAATACCTGCAAAAATATCCATTGTCTTGTAGACAGTGGCCAGGCTCATAGTTGGGTACTGTGGCTGCAAAATGTTATATAGCATCTCAGCATTTGGATGCATTTCAGTTGCGGCCAGAGCCTCATATACTGCTAACCTCTGGGGAGTTACTTTAAAACCATTATCCCGCAGAATCTGTGTGACATTCTCAATTTCCAGCATGCTATCCCTCTTTTCTGACATATTTTCTAATTAGTAATAATTTTCCGTTCATTTGAATTATTATTAAATTATTTTGATTAATTTTATCCTAAATAGATGTGTATGTCAATATATTACTTATGACCATTTTCTTAATACTAATCACATTTATAGTGAATATGTTATAATAACAAATAGAATTAAAATCAAAAGGAGATACAGAATGCTTTTAGAAAACATTAGCGGCGTTATCGCCAAAGAATTAAAAATTAAAAAATCTCAAAGTGATGCTGCCATTAAGCTGATTGATGAGGGAAACACCATTCCATTTATTGCCCGTTACCGCAAAGAAGTAACAGGTGCACTGGAGGATGAACAGCTCCGCAACTTAAATGAGCGGCTTCTTTATTTGCGTAACTTTGTAAAACGCCAGGGAGAAATTTTAAACAAAATTGAGGAGCAGGGCAAGCTTACCGATGAATTAAAGGCTGCCATTGAGAAAACCTCAACTCTGCAGGAGCTGGAGGATATTTATCTTCCATATAAACAGAAAAAAAGCACCCGTGCCCAGAAGGCTAAGGAACGTGGCTTAGAACCACTGGCAAACATCATTCTGCTGCAGGATATCACTACCGGCAGCCCAGAGGATATAGCCAAAGAATATATTAATCCTGATGCTGATGTACCAGATAGTGACACGGCCCTGGCTGGTGCTATGGATATTCTGGCAGAACAGTTTTCTGAAAACAGTGACCTCCGGCAGAAGCTCAGGAAATTCCTGTGGAATAACGGTATCCTGTCTACTTCTTTGGATGAAGAGAAAGGTAAAACAGAAGCTGGCCAGATTTTCCTTATGTATGCAGATTACCGTGAACCTGTCAGCACTTTGCCATCACACCGTATTTTAGCTATTAACCGTGGTGAAAAGCTGGATTTTCTCAAGGTAAAGCTGAACCTGGACGAGGACAGAGCCCTGAAATATCTGTCTGATGTATATTTAAGGAAAGAATCTGTTTTTACTGAGCTGCTTAATTCTGCCTTTGCTGACAGCTGGAAGCGCCTGATTTTCCCATCTCTGGAAAGAGAGCTGCGGGCAGAGCTTACTGCCACTGCTGAAAAGCAGGCTATTAATATTTTTGGTACTAATCTGCGCCAGTTATTGCTGCAGTCTCCTCTGGCTGGCTACACTGTTATGGGTCTTGATCCTGGCTACCGTACTGGCTGCAAAATGGCTGTTGTAGATGCCACTGGCCATGTTTTAGACCATGGCGTTCTTTACATTACCCATGGTGAAAAGGGTGCTGCTGAGTCTGCTAAAAAGGCTCTGGCTCTCATTAAGAAATATAATGTAGGACTTATTTCCATTGGTAACGGCACTGCTTCCTTTGAAACAGAGGAATTTGCTGCTAAGCTCATTAAGGACAATAATTTACAGGTAAACTACCTGATTACCAATGAGGCTGGTGCTTCTGTTTACTCCGCCTCTGCCCTGGCTAAGGAAGAGCTGCCAGAATACGATGTTACCATCCGCGGAGCTGTTTCCATTGCCCGCCGTGTCCAGGATCCTCTGGCTGAGCTGGTAAAAATTGACCCAAAGGCTATTGGCGTTGGGCAGTACCAGCATGATGTTAACCAGAAGCAGCTGTCAGAAACTCTGGACCAGACCATTGAGGCAGTAGTAAATCATGTTGGTGTAGAGCTTAACACTGCTTCTCCTGCACTTTTGAAGCACATTGCCGGCATTAATGCCACTGTAGCCAAGAATATCATAGCTTACCGCAATGACAATGGACCATTTAAGAGCCGCAAGGAGCTTTTAAAGGTAGCCCGCTTAGGCAATGCTGCCTTTACACAGTGTGCTGGCTTCCTGCGCATTAATGGCGGTAAATCACCTTTGGATAACACCTCTGTCCATCCAGAATCCTACGGACTGGCAGAGCAGATTTTAGACCGCATGGGCTTTGATGCCTCTGCCCTGACTGATAAAGAAGCCAATGAGCTGTTAAAGGCCAAGCTGCAGCTGGTAGATGCTGAGAAGCTGGCTGCTGAGCTGAAGGCTGGCGTGCCTACAGTGCAGGATATTATCCAGGCCCTGTGCAAGCCTGGCCGAGATCCCCGTGAGGAGCTGCCAAAGCCCCTTACCCGCAAGGCTATTGTGAAGCTTTCTGATATCAAGGTTGGTACCATCATGACAGGTACAGTCCGCAATATTACTGATTTTGGTGCCTTTGTAGATATCGGCATCAAAACTGCAGGCCTGATTCATATTTCTGAGCTGAGCCACAAGCATGTGAAGCATCCATTGGATGTAGTGTCTGTAGGTGATATTATTTCCGTTATGGTTATCAGCGTAGACGAGGCCAGAGGCCGCATAGGTCTTAGCCTGAAACAGGCCCAGCAGGCTTCCTGATATCCTGAATTTATTCTGATAAATTGAAAATCTGATATAGAGAATTTGGAAAGGGACGATTCCATGCCACTACCTTATGAAAAATTTAAAGACGAATTCGGATTTACCGTTTCCCAATATCTGCAATTTCTGATGGCTGACCCTGACAACGAGGATTTTCCATCTGAACTTATGCCATTTATTGGAACTGCAGATGCAGAGGCTGTAAATTTCTTTACTAAAGCACTGGATAAATACGTAGATCCTGCTTATGGTCTGGGGGAACTTAAAGAACTGGGCAAAAAATATGCTGGTGCTGCTGGCTATCCCAGAAAAAGCATCGAATCTCCCTTTATGCCTATTTTCTGCGCTGACCATGGCGTAGCCCAGGAAAATGTCAGTGCCTATCCTCCGGAAACCACACTGCACATGGCAGCTAACTATGTGATTTCCCAGGGAGCTGCAGCCAACGCATTTGCTAATTTTACCCGGGGCTCTATTTGTGTTTTTGATATGGGCATCAATGGTGATACCAGCAGTCTGCCTATAAATAAGGCTTTTAAAATTGGCAATGGTACTGCCAATGCTGCCCAGGGCATGGCTATGAGCCGCCATGATGCAGTAAAATCCCTGTTATCCGGTATTCACATTGCCTGCCAGGCCTACCAGCAGGGCTGTACTGTTTTTCTGCCTGATGAAATGGGTATATCCAATACCACTGCCAGTGCAGCCATCACCGCTGTAATGTGTGGTATTTCTCCTGAAGAAGCCACTGGCCGTGGCACTAATATTTCTGATGAACGCCTGCAGAAAAAAATTGCTACTGTCAAAAAGATGTTAGAAGTTAACCAGCCTCAGGCTGATGATCCAGTGGGGGTTTTAGCAGCAGTAGGTGGCTATGAGCTAGGCGCTATTGCCGGCCTGATTATTGGCGGTGCCATGAATGGAGTCCTGACTATCCTAGATGGCTTTAACACCAGTGCAGCAGCCTTGATTGCTACAGCTATCAGCCCTGCTATCACTGATTTTCTAGCTGCTTCCCATATTGGCGGTGAACGTGGCCACAAATATGCCCTGGAAAAATTAGGATTAAAGCCTGTAATGAAGCTGGATATTAAATTAGGTGAGGCTATCGGCTCCAGCCTGGTGGCAGACCTTTTGGTCAAAACACTGCTTACCACCTCCTATCTCCATTTACCAGACATGGGCAAAGAACAGCTTATGAAAAAGGTTGAATGGGATAATATGCCTCGGGATTCTGTGACTCTTACTGATAAAACCTTTAATTACTATACTGATACCATGCCGTCTTTGTCTAAGGATGCCATGGAAGGCTGCCAGAAGCGCCTCAACACTCTGTCTAAGCCAATATACAGCTTAGGCCACATTGAGAAGATTGCCCGCCAGCTCAGTGGTATTCTGGATGAAGATCTGCCGAACCTGAAAACCAGGAAAACATTGCTGCTCTTTGGACTGGATAAATATGATCATAAAAAGATAGTGGGCGCTGATCCAGATGACATTGCCATTGATCTTTCCTATGATGAAAAAAAGCAGGCTTACACATTTGAGCAGGCCTGTCTCTTAAATGGCTATGCGGATCTGTCCCACATTAAGCTGGAGGCTGGCCATCTTTACATGGGACACAGCCAGATGGATGCCTTTGAATACGGCCGCCAGATGGGTGAAGATTTATCCCTGCACAGTGAAATCATTGGCCTTGCCCTGATTGATGGCAGGCCAAAATTGATACAGGAAATTGCCGATGCTTTGATAAACCCAGATGGCAGTCTGAAATACAGCAGCACCAGCTGGATAGCACATCTTAATGAACAGCAGCAGCTGCTGGTTTCTGCGGGCCTTGGTGCCATGGTAGCTGCTGCCCATAACCGCTCCCTGGTAGTACTGGATAACGATGCTGTTGTGGCAATTGCCCGCTATGCTGTCCAGATGCTGCCAGATTTAGAACCATTCCTGCTGCCAGTACAGCCAACGCTGTATCAGATGGATATCAAAGCACCAGGTATTACAGCACTGGCTGGCATGGCTTTAGTTGATGCAGCATTGCATGCGCTTAACGATATGAAGACCTTTACAGAAACTCAGGTAGCTGTAGCCAATGATGGCCCAGGCAAAGGATTACAGAACTAACAAAAGCTCTAGTTAAAGCAAAATTCCCATAACAGCTTATGCTGCTATGGGAATTTTTTCTTGTTCTTTTGCGGCCGCCTATTTGTCTGGAGACGGTCTGGATTAGAGTCTGTAATAAAAAAGAGGCTATCCTCAGATAACCTCTCTCTAACCGGCAATTCCCTATCCTCCCAGGCCGTCTCCAGCCAAGTACTTTCGGCGTTTATGTGCTTAACTACTGTGTTCGGTATGGGAACAGGTGGAACCACATAGCTAACATCACCGGATTATGGTATACATTTTCATGTACACTCAAAACTATACAGAAACATTAATGAATTAATTTTTTCATCATC
>JAFPCE010000207.1 GCA_017390245.1 Selenomonadaceae bacterium | reverse complement strand
ATAACGTTGATGAAAAGGTAATTGTTGGCAAGAAGGGCATGGATGAATTCAGCCAGATTGTTCCTGGAATACGATTCAGCACTCAGACAGAAATAGAAAAAGATATTATTAAATGTAATCTGGAAAGAACAGATAGCAGTGAAGAGCTTCTGATACGTGGTATGGCATACAGACTGCGTAATCTTAAAGGGGAGCTGCAGGGAACATTGCTGATGATGTTTGATATATCAGATGAGCGGAAAAATTACAATAAAATTTATACTCAGTCTGTAACAGATTTCTTAACAGGCTGTTTTAACCGCACTTATTATAATGAAAAAATTGAACAATATATTAATAGTGGTGCTGAATTTCTGCTGGCTATCATTGATTTGGACAGGCTGAAAAATGTAAATGATAATTATGGACACATTTCAGGTGACGATTATATTGTCAAGGTCGCAATGCTGGTAAAAATGCGGCTGGACAGTGCTGCTTTTGTCTGCCGGATTGGCGGCGATGAATTTGCCATAGTATCTGATAAAATTACAGAAGCCGATATGGAGAAGGCATTACAGGAAGTTGCAGCTGATTTAAAAAATATGAAGCTGCCATATCCAGCTGGGATTAGTTATGGTATAGGCAGTATGCAGGTTCCGGACTATGAGACGTTTAAAATCATGGCAAATGACATAGATTCCAGAATGTATAAAATGAAGTGCAGCAAATCAATAAAATAATACCTTAGTCCTAAAGAAAGTGGCAAATAGGCATCTAGCTTTTGACTGATGCAGTGTTTCAAAGTGTTCAATAAGTATTTTAAACATTTTAATAGTTGTAAATACAGCATTTTCTACTGTATTTAGTGCTAATGGAGATTTTTTATAAAATATAAAATATTTATATGGACTTAAATCCTACAAGATGGCAAATATGCTTATAGCATAATAAATTACAATAATCTTTGATAAATTTTACAGGACATGTTATGGCATATTTGTTATAATATCCTTTAGATTTAAGAAGGATGATTTTGCTTGAATCAGGTGATTCAATGGAAACGGAGGAGTGAATTTTAAATGTCAAATTTTTTCAGAGAATTAGGCGTTAAACAAAAGATTATGCTTTTGACAGGTGTATCCATTCTGATAGCAATGGTGAGCCTGGGCATTGTTCTGAATAAGGTTATTACAGATAATGTTATGGAAACCTTTACTGAGGATTCCAAGCTGCAGGCAGTACAGGTTGATAATACCATGACTGGCTTTTTAAAAGACTTAGAGGATGGTCTGGTATATCTGGCTAGTGATCCAGTTATGCGCCAGGGTGGTAATCTCACCTCCTATATTGATGGTGAGGCTGATGCTAGTGGCATGATTCCAATGGATCCAATGGCTAAGGGCGGCTATGAGGCAGCTGCTTTCCAGTCCTTTGAGCGTTTTGTCAATGCATATCAGGGTTCTGTTTCTACCATCAGCTATGGTGCAGTTGATGGCAGCTATCTGCAGTATCCAGCTGTACCACGTAAGAAGGGCTATGACAGCCGCCAGCGTTCCTGGTTTAAGGATTCTATGGCTGATACTAACAATGTAAGAATTACAAAGCCTTTCTTAACTTCTAAGGGTACTCCTACCATCGGTATTTTTGCTACTGTCAAGAACTTTAACAATGAGCCATTGGGCGTACTTGGTATCAATGTAGATTTGCCTGTTATTACCGACATGATTAATGAAATTAAAATCGGTGAAGCAGGTTATATGATGATGGTTGATGGTGACGGTGTTGTTGTTGCCTCTCCAAAGGATGAGTCTCTTAACTTTAAGAAGTTAGCTGAGGCTGAAGGTGACATTGCAACCTTGGATTCTGTTACCAATGGTCTCCATGAGATTACCATTAACGGCGAGAAGTATGATGCTAATGTTTATACTTCTGAGAAGAGCCAGTATAAATATATTACTATTGTAACCCAGGACCAGTTATATAAGAGTGTCAGCCACATGCGCATACTCTTGATTATTGTTCTCCTTCTGGCACAGATTTTTATTCAGAGTGTTACTTACTGGATGTGCAACAGCATGTTCAAGCCTTTGCAGCAGCTGGCAGATGCATCTGAGGATATTGCCGGTGGTAACATCAGAGACTTAAATATGAATATTACTTCTGCTGATGAGATTGGCCGTCTCTGCAGAGCCTTTGCTGATATGACAAGCCATTTAAAGAACCTGTTAAAGGAAGTACAGGTAAGCTCTACAGAGGTTTCCTCTGCAGCCCAGGATCTGTCTGCAGGCTCTGAGCAGTGCGCTGAGACCATTACCCATGTTGCAGGCAAAGTCAGTGACATTGCCGGTGATGCACAGCGTCAGAATGAGACCTTTATTCAGGTTGTTGACCAGATTCGCAGCATGACTGAAAACGTTACTTCCATTGCCGACAGCTCCGATAGCATGAGCCGTTCTTCTGCTAATGCTGGCAAGGCTGCTGCACGGGGCAGTGAGGTTATCCAGCAGGCTGTTGAGCAGATGGGCCAGATTACTGCTACTGTAGATCAGTCTGCAGAATCTGTTGCTGAGCTGGGAGAACGTTCTCAGGAGATTGGCGAGATTATCAATACCATTTCTGGTATTGCTGAACAGACTAACCTGCTGGCATTAAATGCTGCTATTGAGGCAGCAAGAGCTGGCGAGCATGGCCGTGGCTTTGCTGTTGTAGCAGATGAGGTCCGCAAACTGGCAGAACAGTCCTCTGAGGCAGCTAATGAGGTTGCTTCTATCATTCAGGCTATTCAGAATGAGACTCAGAAGGCTGTCAGCAGCATGAAGGATGGTACTGCAGCTGTTAAGGAAGGCAGCACCGTTGTATCCAGAGCTGGTGAACAGTTCCAGCATATCGTTGAGAGCATTCACGAGGTTGATGAGCTGATTCAGAAAAACCATAAGGAAGCTAACTCTGCATCTGATGCCAGCATGGAAGTTTTGAGTGCAGCTGAAGAAGTGGAGCAGTTAACCAAAAATGTTACTGCTAACATTGATGCAATTTCCTCTGCAACTCAGGAGCAGTCAGCTACTATGGAAGAGATTGCAGCTTCTAGCCGCAACTTGTCTGACCTCTCTGATGGCTTAAAGAAAGAAATTAACAAGTTTAACTTCTAAAATACAGTTAAATAATTAATGGCTATACAGACATCCCCGTAATCACAGAAGTGGTTATGGGGATGTTTTTATGCTTTTACAGGAAAATATCAGATTGCTCGTGTAATATCTATTACTATAAAAATCTAAACTATAAGGCATCCTTATACGCATGCAAACAAAGGCTGGGAGAAGGTAATGAAATTTATTTTTATAGCATCAGCATTTATATTGGTGTTAATGTTTGGCACATATTTTACTCTGCAAAAATTTTATAGCAGCAGATGGCCGGCAGCCAGAAGACTGCCCTGGATATCTGTTCTGCTTAATATTGGGACTGTGGCAGGTATAGGCATAGGATTTTCCCGCTGGCAGGGCACTATGGTGTCAAAGGCGTTTATACAGCTGGCTGCTATCTGGATCATGCTGCAGATAACATTTATAGTTCTTACACTTATAGCGGAAGGCACCAGATATTTGAGGCAAAGAACTATGGCTGTTCCTGTAGATCCGGAACGCAGGAAGCTGGCTAAATACATGCTGATAGCGCCTGGAGTGGCTGCAGCAAGCAGCGTCTATGGAGGGGTCGCAGGCAAAGATGCTACAATAGTCAATAATATTAAGATACCTGTGGCTGGGCTAGGTAAAAGACTTCAGGGATACAAAATTGCCCAGCTTAGTGATATACACCTGGGGGTATTTTTTGACCTGCAGAAGCTTGAGGAGCTCATGGAGCAGGTTAGCAGGACAAAGGCTGATGTACTGGTCATTACGGGTGATTTGTTTGACGATAACAGGCTTAACTATAAGGCAGCCCAGCTGATTGATAAATACACAAGTGCATTTCCCCAGGGAATTTACTATTGCCGGGGTAATCATGAACATATTCGTGGCATACAGGCTATAGAAATAGCTTTATCCCAGACCAGCATCAGGGAGCTTCTTAATGAAAATGTGCTGTTAGTGGATGACATCAGACCGTTGTATTTGGCTGGAGTGGATTATCCCATGGATAGAGAGCAATTTACTGTACTGCAGCAGCTGTATACTAAAAAGGCATTAGATAATATTCCAGAAGGCGCTGTGAAGGTTCTGCTGGCTCATCATCCTGATTTCCTGGACAGTGCGAAGGCTTATAATACTGAGCTGGTGCTTAGCGGACATACTCATGGCGGCCAGATAGGGATTTGCGGTATATCACTGGCACCTCCAGTGTTTAAATATATGCGGGGCATGTATCAGCAGGGCAATACCCGCTGTTACGTGCATTGCGGTAATGGCAGCTGGTTCCCGTACCGCTTGGGCTGCCCGCCAGAAATTGCAGTATTTGAACTGCAGCAGGCATAAAAGGGAATGAAAGGTGAAAAGAACAGGCAATTCTTGACAGTCATTAGATTTATTTGTTATACTCTATAATGTTGTGGAGAGGTGTCCGAGTGGTTTAAGGAGCTGGTCTTGAAAACCAGTGATATCGCAAGGTACCGTGGGTTCGAATCCCACCCTCTCCGCCATATAGATATGGAGTGGTACTCAAGAGGCTGAAGAGGACGGTTTGCTAAATCGTTAGAGTCGCAAGGCTGCGAGGGTTCGAATCCCTCCCACTCCGCCATTTGCCAATAAGGACTTACTGCTGAAGGTGCAGTAAGTCTTTTTTTATTTGTAAAAGTGGTGTGCAAAATATTTACGGGGATAATGGAAAAATTTTAAAAATTTTTCAAAATTCCTGCATAATTTTTCTCGTTTCAAAAGTGCACCACAATCATACATTTGTATATCAAGGACGTTATTACACTGGAAAATGGGAATGAATTATGTACAAATGTTTTTAAGCAAAGGATATAATGTAATTGGGAAAAATAGTAAAATGTATTGTTAACAGTAGATTTTATCCTATAAAAACAGGTGCTATTGTTTACTTCTGCAATATAGTATATAATTTAAAACAGGAGGAATAAATACGAAATCGATAAAATTTTAGAAGTATTATTTTAGGAAGAGGTGTATCCATGCGGTATAAGTGTGTGAATGATGGCAATCATTCAAAAGCAGAGGGCGATGCTTTTGAGTTTAATGCGGAGCTAGATATGGCCTACGAAAAAAGCCAGGATTTATTAGCAGGGCTGCCAGTAAGTGCAGATGATGAAAACTGGTGCCACGGCATTATCAAGATAACCAATAACGGTCATTTTGATGAAGAGGTAATGAATGGGATAATTGAGGGAAACCGGCATATTATGTGTTGTTATGCTGTTATAGGTGACTGGGATTACATGATGCTGGTTTCCTATAAAAATACTCAGGAGCTGTCTGATTTCGTAGATTTATTGCGGGAAAAACTAGTTGGCGTTAATAATGTTAATGTGGATTTCTTTAGCAGGCGGCTGATATAAAATAAAACAGCAGTGACTTGGAAACGAAGGCGGGGAAGCCAGTTTCGGGCATCACTGCTGTTTTTTATTGCAGTTTTTTATTATATAGTTTTTATCTGAGGTGCTGTACAAAATGTTCTATGCGGGCAATGGCCTCAGATATCTTTTCTACTGAGGTAGCATAAGAACAGCGTACAAAGCCTTCACCGCACTGGCCAAAGGCAGTACCAGGTACTAGGGCTACATGTTCCTTGTAAAGAATCTGTTCAGCAAATTCTTCAGAGCTTAAACCAGTGGAGGTGATATCAGGGAAGATATAAAATGCACCTTTTGGTTCAAAGCACTTCAGACCAGCATGGGTTAGTCCATCGTAAATCAGACGGCGGCGCTTGTCGTATTCGGATACCATTTTTTTCATATATTTTTCGCCATTTCGCAATGCTTCTACAGCAGCTACCTGAGCTGTGATTGGTGCGCAAAGCATGGTGTATTGATGGATTTTTGTCATGGCAGCAATGATATCTGGATTAGAAAGGGCGTAACCAATGCGCCAGCCGGTCATAGCATAGGCCTTGGAAAAACCATTTAACAGAATAGTACGGTCTTTCATATCTGGCAATCCGGCAAAGCATACATGAGGTTCATTGCCATAGGTTAAATCACCGTAGATTTCATCCGAAATCACAATCAGGTCGTGCTGTTTGGCAAAATCAGCAATAGCCAGGAGATCCTCCCTGCTTAAAATTGCTCCTGTTGGATTATTAGGGTAACCGATTAAAAGCGCTTTGGTTTTACTGGATACATGTGGCTCCAGGTCAGCAGGGGTGATGCGGAAATTATTTTCTGCCTTTGCAGGTACAGGAACTGGCACACCGCCAGCTAAAGAAGCACATGCCTTATAAGAAACATAGCATGGCTCAGGAATCAGTATCTCATCTCCTGGGGAGAGAATGGTGCGCATGGCAATATCCAGGGCTTCACTGACACCTACTGTTACCAGTACATCGGTTTTAGGCTCATAATCAATATTAAAATTGCGTTTCTGCAAGGAGCATATTTCCTGGCGAAGCTCCAGCATGCCACGGTTGGCGGTGTAGGAGGTATAGCCCTGCTCCAGGCCGTATACGCAGCTTTCACGGATAGACCATGGTGTAACAAAATCTGGTTCGCCAACACCAAGGGAAATTACATCATCCATCTCTGCGGCAATGTCAAAAAAACGTCTGATGCCAGATGGAGGTATAGCCTTTACTACAGGGGAGATTTTTTCCTGCCAGTTTGTCATGGTGTCATCACCAGCCTTCTGTCTTTTTCTTTATCATCCATGATGATGCCATCCTTTTTGTAAGGCTTCAGCATGAAATGGCTGCGGGTCTGGGTAACGCCTTCAATGGTGGAGAGGCGCGTTGCTACAAAATTGGCAACCTCCTGCAGGGATTTGCCTTCGATGATTACCAGCAAATCAAAGCTGCCTGACATGAGGTAAACAGTGCGGACCTCTTCAAAACGGTAAATCCTTTCAGCAATGGCATCAAAGCCGGTTTCCCTCTGTGGAGCCAGGTTAACCTCAATGATGGAGGTTACGGAATTGCTGCCAGTTTTTTCCCAGTTAATCAGGGTGTTATAGCTGAGGATAATCTTATCCTTTTCCAGCTGGCTGATTTCCTGCTCTACCTCGTATTCGCTTTTGTTCAGCATGGATGCAAGCTCACTGGCTGGGCGGCGGGCATCATGCTCTAATAATTCTAACAATTCATGCATGTAATCGCTTCCTTTCATGTATATGGCTTGTGTCTGGAAAAATAGCAAAAAAAAACTCGCCCTAGTAAAGGACGAGGCTTATTCCCGTGGTACCACCTTAATTAGTCTCAATATGAGACCACTCTGATGTCTTTATCGCAGACCTGCGGCAGGCTTTACCCGCTATGAAAAGCGGACACTGCAGCTCCTGAGCAGCTTTCCATCCAGCAGTCTGGGCGATTTACACCAGCCATCGCCTCTCTGCACAGCCCTGTTCGGATGTACTTATTCATTCATCGCTTTGAATATTAAATTTATTTTCAGATAATATAACACATTGCTACAAACAATGCAAGAAAAATATGAAATTCTCCCTTAGGAATATTGCTTGTTATTACTCTTGGTTTTCTCCGGCAATTTATTGCATAAAATGGCCATTTTAGATAAAATAAGCTGTAAAGCTTTTTAATTATAACAATACTAATGTATCTCTAAAGGAGTAGATGGTTTTGGTAATTGGTAATATTAGCGAAATTCAGGCAGGTGAATGCAAATATCCTGCAGCCATCCAGAAGGCCTTGCATTTTCTGGCAGAGCATGACTTTGCCAAGATGCAGGACGCTAAATATCCAATAGACGGTGACAACAGCTTTGCAATTTTGCAGCGTTATAATACCCGTCTGGAGGGAGAAGGCAAGCCAGAGGCCCATCGCCAGTATATTGATATCCAGTATATTGTTGATGGCTCAGAAGAGATTGGCTGGTGCCCAATGAGTCCGGAATTGGTAGTGGATGATGACTATGATGCTGAAAAGGACATAGTATTTTTCAGAAATCTGGTACCAGAGAGCAGTATTGTTTTACAGAGTGGGGATTTTGCAATATTATTCCCTGTTGATATACACATGCCTTGCGGTGCAATTGATAATATTTCAGCACCAGTTACCAAGGTAGTTGTGAAGGTCGCTGTAGATTGTGTTGAATAACTAAATGTATTTTCAGAGAGTAATGGAGGCAGATTGATGAGTGTAAGAAGAGTTTTTGTAGAAAAACGTCAAGGCTTTTTTGATATTCTGGCGCAGCAGCTTTGTGATGATTTAGTAGAGAGCTTCCGCTTGTCCGGTTTAAAGGCAGTGCGCCTTTTTAACCGTTATGACATTGAGGGCTTAAGTGATGAAGAATATGAAGCTGTAAGGTCTGTTGTTTTTTCTGAACCAACTGTTGATGTGGTTTATGAGGAAGAACTTCCTGAATTTGCAAATTCTACCATGTTTGCCGTTGAGTATCTGCCAGGCCAGTACGATCAGACTGCTGACTCTGCAGCACAGTGTGTACAGCTGGTAACCCAGAAGGAACGTCCTGAAATCGCTACTGCCCGTGTAGTGGTATTGGTGGGTGATATCTCTAAGCAGGATGTAGAGAAAATTAAGGCATATTACATCAATGCTATTGAGAGCCGTGAGGCTTCCATGGCTAAACCGGAAACCTTGAACATGAAGGCTGAGATTCCTGCTGATGTTGAGATTTTAAATGGTTTCTGCAATATGGATGATTCCCAGTTAAAGGCTTTTATGGCTCAGCGCGGTTTTGCCATGAGCTTTGAAGATTTGAAATTCTGCCAGAAGTATTTCAAGGAAATTGAAAAGCGTGATCCTGTTATTACCGAAATTCGTGTAATTGATACCTATTGGTCTGATCATTGCCGTCATACTACTTTTACCACTGCTATTGACAGTGTTTCCATTGAGAAGGGGTATTATACATCTGCCATTAAGAAGGCTTATGATTTATATATGGCCGACAGGGCGGACCTCTACGCAGGCAAGGACAAGGATATTACCCTGATGGATCTGGCTGTTATTGCCATGAAGGCTCTCCGCAAGCAGGGGAAGCTGGATGACCTGGATCAGTCTGAAGAAATTAATGCCTGCAGTATCGTTGTTAATGCTGATATTGATGGCAAGCCTGAGGAATGGCTGGTTATGTTTAAGAACGAGACACATAACCATCCAACTGAAATTGAACCATTTGGCGGTGCAGCTACCTGCCTGGGCGGTGCAATCCGTGATCCATTGTCTGGACGTTCCTATGTATATCAGGCTATGCGTGTAACTGGTGCAGCTGACCCACGCCGTCCTATTAGCGAAACCTTAAAGGGCAAGCTGCCACAGAAAAAGATTACTCTGGGTGCTGCTGCTGGTTACAGCTCTTATGGTAACCAGATCGGTCTGGCTACTGGCCAGGTTGAAGAGGTTTACCATGAAGGCTTCATGGCAAAGCGCATGGAAATCGGTGCTGTTATTGCTGCTGCTCCAAAGGTTAATGTGGTGCGTGAGGTACCAGAGCCTGGAGATGTAATTGTTCTGGTTGGTGGCAGAACTGGCCGAGATGGCTGCGGTGGCGCAACTGGTTCTTCTAAGGAGCACACCACTGATTCACTGGCTAGCTGCGGTGCAGAGGTTCAGAAGGGTAATCCGCCAACTGAGAGAAAGATTCAGCGTCTGTTCCGTGACAGCAAGGTCAGCCGCATGATTAAACGCTGCAATGACTTTGGTGCGGGCGGTGTTTCTGTTGCTATCGGTGAGCTGACTGATGGCCTGACTATTGATTTGGATGCTGTACGCAAAAAGTATGATGGCTTAGATGGTACTGAACTGGCTATTTCTGAGTCTCAGGAGCGTATGGCTGTAGTACTGGCTGCTGGTGATGCAGAGGCCTTTATTGCAGCTGCTGATAAAGAAAATCTGGAAGCTTATCAGGTGGCAGTAGTAACTGATAACCGCCGTCTGGAGATGAAGTGGCGGGGCAATACTATTGTAAATCTGAGCCGCGATTTCCTGGATACCAATGGTGTTAAGCAGCATATTGATGTGCTGTTAGGCGCTCCAGATAAGGAGAACTGCTATTTAGATCAGATTCCTGGCAAGGTAAAGGCTTTAGCTCCAGATTTGGAAAAGGCATGGTTAGAGAATCTGAAGGATTTGAACGTATGCAGCCAGAAGGGCTTAGCAGAACGTTTTGATGCTTCCATTGGCGGTAATACTGTACTGATGCCATTTGGTGGCAGAACCCAGCTGACCCCTGCTGAAGGTATGGTAGCTAAGCTGCCTGTACTAAATGCAGAGACAACTACTGCAACGGCTATGACCTATGGCTATAATCCATATTTTATGGAGTGGAGTCCATTCCATGGTGCAGTCTATTCTGTACTGGAGTCCGTAGCGAAGCTGGTAGCTCTGGGTGGCCGTGCTGAAACTGCACGTCTGACCTTCCAAGAATACTTTGAGAGCCTCGGCAATGACAGCAGAAAGTGGGGCAAGCCATTTAGTGCTTTGTTAGGCGCGCTCTGGGCACAGCATCAGCTGGAGATTGCAGCTATTGGTGGTAAGGATTCTATGTCTGGTACCTTTATGGATCTGACTGTTCCGCCAACACTGGTATCCTTTGCTGTAGATGTTATGAAGGCTGATAACGCTGTATCTCCAGAGTTTAAGTATGCTGGCAGCAAGGTATATTATATACCTGCTCCAAAGGATGAGATGGCTATGCCAGTCTTCTCTGCAATTAGAAAAACCTATGCTAAGGTTAGTGATTTTATTGCCAGCAAGAAGGTGTTTGCAGCAGCTACCATTAAAAACGGTGGTATGGCAGCAGCTATTACCAAGATGTGCTTAGGCAATTCCTTTGGCTTTAAGTTCAGGCATGACATGTCTATGGAAGAGTTGTTTAAGGCAGATTATGGTGCTTTGATTTTAGAGGTTGCGGCTAATTCTGATATTGAAACAGCTTTAAAGAATACCGGTTGTGAAGAACTTGGTACTACTACTCAGGTAAGCAGCATTGTTGTAGGCGATGCTGTGATTACCCTGGCTGATGCCAAGAAGAGCTATACTGATCCATTGGAGCGTATCTTCCCTGCAGTAGCAAAGCGTACTGAGAAGAAGAGCGCTAGTGAATATATTTATAATAATGGACTTAGACTTACACCTAAGCTTAACATTGTGAAGCCAAAGGTATTTATTCCTGTATTCCCAGGCACAAACTGTGAGTATGACTCTGCAAGAGCTTTCCAGCGTGCCGGTGGTGATCCATCTACCTTGGTTATCCGTAATCTGACACCACAAGCGGTAGAAGAATCTGTAGCGGCTATTGTCAAGGGGATTAAGGAAGCTCAGATTATCATGCTTCCTGGCGGCTTCAGCGGTGGTGATGAGCCAGATGGCTCCGGTAAGTTCATTGCAGCTATGTTTAGAAATCCTCGCATTAAAGAGGCAGTGCATGACCTGTTACAGAAGCGTGATGGTTTGATGCTGGGTATCTGCAATGGCTTCCAGGCCCTGATTAAGCTGGGACTGGTGCCTTATGGTGAGATTTGCGATTTGACAGATGCATCTCCAACTCTGACTCATAACCAGATTGGCCGCCATGTATCCTGCATGGTCCGCACTAAAGTAGTATCAAACTTGTCTCCATGGTTCAGCAAGGTGGAGCCAGGCCAGATTTTCACTATTCCTGTATCTCATGGTGAGGGCAGGTTTGTAGCAGATAAGGAAGTTGTAGCTAAGCTGCGTATTAACGGCCAGATAGCTACTCAGTACGTCAATGCTGCTGGTGAACCTACTATGGAAGAGCCATATAATCCTAATGGTTCTGTTGATGCTATTGAGGGTATTACCAGTGCAGATGGCCGCGTTCTGGGCAAGATGGGACATTCTGAGCGTATTGGTGATTCTGTAGCTATGAATGTACCTGGCAAGCAGGATCAGCTTATCTTTGAATCTGGTATTGCATACTACAAATTATAATAAATATTCAGCTGGCTGAGGCTGGCTTTATGATTGCAGGCTCTTGGGTGTCTCTCTGATGATGCCCGGAGCCTGCTTTTCATAACTATGATAGTTGATTAAGACAGTAGTCTTCTGATTCAGCGAAAGAAAGGGATTTTTTATGACAGTTAAAGAGTTATATGATTCTATTGGCGGTAATTATACTGGTGCATTGGAATTATTTATGAATGAAAAAATTGTATTGAAATTTGCTTTGAAATTTAAAAATGACAAAAGCTTCCAGATGCTGGAGGCGGCTCTGGCAAAAAAAGACTGGCACGAGGCATTTGTGGCTGCTCATACCTTAAAAGGTGTTGCAGATAATATCAGCTTTACTAAAATGCACAAGGCGGCAGCTGCTTTAACTGAACAGCTGCGTCCGGAAAAAGAAATAGATAACATGGATTTATTCAATGCATTAAAGGCGTGCTATAACGATACCATCGCGAAATTAAATCAATTTGAAATGATACAGTGATTAAAGCTTGTTTAATCCAGGCACTATTAACAATAATAAAAATGCTAACCATTTACTACAGAATGATAGAAATGGCTTGAAAAAAAGCTTGTATTAGCTTAAAATAAGACAAGGTTGTATTTGTTT
>JAFPCE010000206.1 GCA_017390245.1 Selenomonadaceae bacterium | reverse complement strand
AGGGCTTATATCCTCCTGGTTCTACCATGAAGGTATTAATAGCAGATGCAGCTTTAAATGAGAAGATTACAGACTTAAATGAAGTCTTTGATTGTAATGGCAAGCTGGAAATAGGCAAGGAATTTATCCAGGAAAGCCATGGGGCTGTGCATGGCAAGGTGAAGCTGTCACAGGCAGTGACTGAGTCGTGTAATACCACCTTTGGTACATTGGCTCTGCGCATGGGCAGCAGCGGTCTGAAGGATGCTTTCCAGCGGTTTGGCTTTTATGATGATTTATCTGGCGAAATAACTGAAAGCCAGTGTCATCTGCCAGAATTTAAAAATCTCAGCGATGGCGATATTGCCCAGGTGGGTATAGGCCAGAGTGAGCTTCTGGTAACACCTTTGCGCATGGCTATGCTGGCAGCTGCCTTTGCCAACGATGGCAAGATGATGCTGCCATATATAGTGGACCAGGTTATTTCACCGCAAGGAGTTGTGCTCCGCTATGGCAAGGGCGTGGAATGGCGCACAGTAACAACAGCCCAAAGAGCAAAATTGATAAATTCCTTCATGGAAAACGTAGTGGAGGAAGGTACTGGTGCAGCGGCACGGGTACCTGGTGTCAGAGTTACGGGCAAGACTGGTACAGCAGAAAACGCTGCAGGTGCTGACCACGGCTGGTTTATTGGTACAGCTGAGCTGGGAAAGCGGACTATAGCATTTTGCGTAATTGTAGAAAACAGTGGTGGCGGTGGTACTGTTGCAGCACCAATTGCCCGCCAGATTATATTGAATTTAAAGGATAAATAGTATTGAGTTATAGCTATGTAGGATAGGGAGGTAATGTCATGATACAGCGGATACTTGCCGGACGTTACGAGCTGCAGGAAAATATTGGCGGTGGTGGTATGGCAGATGTATACAGAGCTTATGATAAGCTGCTGGATAGATCTGTGGCAGTGAAAATTCTGCACCCCCAGCTGGCCAATGACGCAGAGTTTATTGAAAAATTCAGAAGAGAAGCTACTGGTGCAGCTAAGCTGACTCATCCTAACATCGTTAATATTTACGATGTAGGAGAGGATAATGGCAGCCAGTATATTATCATGGAATATGTAGCAGGCCATACGCTTAAGGAGGTCATACAGTCTCAGGGACACATAGAGCCACAGCTGGCAGTGAAATTTGCCAAGGAAATTGCCAGTGCCCTGGAGGCAGCTCATCGCAATAATCTGGTGCATTGTGACATTAAGCCTCATAATATTCTGGTTATGGAGGACGGCCATATTAAGGTAACAGACTTTGGTATAGCCAGAGCTGTTTCCTCCTGTACTATGACATATAACGGCAATGTCATGGGGTCTGTACATTACTTTTCTCCTGAGCAGGCTAAGGGAACTGCCATCAGTCCGAAGTCCGACATATACTCCTTAGGTGTTGTCCTGTATGAGATGTTGACAGGCGAGCTGCCATATAATGGTGAAACAGCTATCAGCATTGCTTTAAAGCATTTGCAGGAGGAGCCAGTGGCTATCCGTCAGCTGCAGCCATCTGTACCACCAGTTTTAGAGGCTATTGTGCAGAAGGCCATGGCCAAGGATCCGGCAATGCGTCCAACCAGTACAGAAATGTTTAAGGACTTAGAGCAGGCTAAGGCAATGCTGGCTGTAAAAGGAAATATGGGAGGCGTGGCAGGAGGAGAAGCAAGTGATCCCTTTGCCACTCAGGTAATTCCCCGTGTTACTCCGGAGATGCTGCAGAAACAGGCTGCCAATGTCCAGCCACCTGTACATACTGGTGGCAGTGCGCCACGTTATAACCGCCAGGTGGAGGAAAAATCTGACTCTGTACTTAAATCTAAGAAGTTTATCATTGGACTGTTATCCATTGTCTTTTTAGGCTTTTTTGTGGGTGCCTTTTTATCCTTTGGTAAGTTCTGGAGCTCTGCTGAAGTAACTGTGCCAGATGTGGTGGGCAAATCGGCCATATTAGCCCAGCAGATGCTGGAGGATAAAAATCTGCGGGTAAAGGTAGTAGAAGCTACAGATCCGGAGGTGCCGGTGGGAGATGTTATTTCCCAGTACCCAGAGGCAGGAGCTACAGTGAAGGAACAGCGTATGGTAACTATCACTGTCAGCAAGGGCGGAGAAGCAGTGTCTATGCCAGATTTAAAGGGAATGTCCCGCAGCAATGCTGAAGAAAAGCTGAAGAAGCTTGGCTTAAAGCTGGGGGCAGTTTATGAAGAAAACTCCAAGGAAGAGCCAGGGACGGTTATTAACCAGGATCCACGCAGCGGCTCTAAGCTGACAAAGGGTCAGACTGTTGATATAACTGTCAGCAAGGGTGAAAAGAAAAAGCAGGTTACCATACAGAATTATGCAGGCTTAAGTGTGGAAAGTGCCAAGGCTAATATAGAAGTAAATGGCATGAAGCTTGGTTCTGTAACTGAACAGGATAGTGACAAGCCAGCAGGTACTGTAGTAGGACAGTCACCAGCAGCCGGGTCTTCAGCCAATGAAGGCGATACAGTGAGCCTGGTAATTTCTTCAGGCAGGCAGGGCAGTGCCGGAGGCAGCAGTCCCAAGCCAAGTGCACCAGCCAGCCAGGGCAAAACAGACAGCTCCAGGCTGACGGTGAAGACTGAATAGCCATGCTGGCGGTTCAGATAATTTGTAACAGAAAAGAAAAGGATAAAATATGCCAACAGGTCAGGTAATAAAAACGTATAATGGCTTCTATTATCTTCAGACTTTAGCAGATGACAAGCAGCGGGCAGCGGTGGCTTCTGAAAAAGAACTGATTTCCTGCAAGCTCAGAGGCAGGCTGAAGCGCAATAAGGGAGCAGTCGTAACAGGCGATATAGTTGAATATCAGCTTTTAGAGGATGGTACTGGTGTAATAGACAAGTGCCTGCCTCGGAAAAGTCTTTTGCTGCGCCCTGCTGTAGCCAATGTGGAGCAGGTAATCATAACCTTTGCAGCTAAAGAACCTGATATTCATCCTCTGCTGTTAAACAGGTTTTTAGTGCTGGCGGAATGGTCTGGCATAGAAAATATTGTTATTTGCATTAATAAGACAGATTTATTGAGTGAAGAGGAAAAGCAGAATTATCTGCAGCCATATCGTGAGGCTGGTTACCAGGTACTGCTGGTTTCTGCCCATAGCGGTGCCGGCATAGATGAGCTGCGGGCTGTACTGCAGCATAAAATCAGTGTATTTGCCGGTCCGTCTGGTGT
>JAFPCE010000205.1 GCA_017390245.1 Selenomonadaceae bacterium | reverse complement strand
GTGTCTCTGACTTTGCTGTTTACAGGCATGGTTATGACGCTGCAGATGGCAGGAGAGCTGATTAAGTTTGGTGCTGAGTCTACGGTTGGCGGCGTGGTTACTATTGCTATTGGCCGTGAGCTGGGTCCTGTGCTGGTGGGGGTTGTTACTGCAGGCCGTGTTGGTTCTGCTATGACGGCGGAAATCAGTACTATGAAGGTGACAGAGCAGATTGATGCTTTGCGGGTTATGGCTACTAATCCTCTGGGGTACCTGGTGGTACCGCGTATGCTGGCCTGCATGGTGATGGTGCCAATACTGACTGTTTATGGCAATATCATTGGTGTGCTGGGGGGCTGGATTGTGGCTCTGGAGTACTTTGGCATCAGCAGCTATACCTATTTTTCTTCTATTGACCGTTATGCTGACAGCGCCGATTTATATGGCGGCCTGATTAAGGCGGCGGTTTTTGGGGTAGTGATTGCTACTTTAGGCTGTTATTATGGCATGAGGGCACCGGCTGGTGCTGAGGGCGTGGGCAAGGCTACTACCCGCTCTGTAGTTAGTGCCATTATAGTTATATTTTTGTTAAATGTTATCCTTTCCTGGATGCTTTACTAAGGGTGAGTGTATATGATTGAAATAAAGGACTTATGCAAAAGCTTTGGTGAGCGTCAGGTGTTAAAGCATATTAACCTGCAGGTGAAGGAGGGGGAGACCCTGGCCATCATTGGCGGGTCTGGTTCTGGCAAGAGTACCTTGCTGAGGCTGATTATCGGCCTAGACCGTCCCACTAGCGGTGAAATATGGATAATGGGACAGGAAACCTCCCAGATGAAGGATAATGAGCTGGACCAGCTGCGGATGAATATGGGCATGGTGTTTCAGTACTCTGCCTTGTTTGATTCCATGACTGTAGGGGATAATGTGGCTTTCGGCTTGCGGGAGCATACAGATTATTCTAAGGATAAGATTGCCAGTATTGTGGCAGAGAAGCTGGAGCAGGTGGGGCTGCCTGGTATGGAAAATGCCATGCCGGGGGAGCTGTCAGGTGGCATGAAAAAACGTGTCAGCCTGGCCAGGGCTATTGCCTTTGATCCGAAGATTATTTTTTATGATGAGCCTAGCTCTGGTCTTGATCCTGTTATGACAGCCAAGATTGATGATTTGATTATTGCAACGAAGGAACGCATGAAGGCTACTTCTATTGTGGTTACCCATGATATGGCTAGTGCCTGCAATATCGCAGACAGAATAGCCATGGTGTACGAGGGTGAGCTTCTGGCAGTGGATACTGTGGAGAATTTCTGCAGGCTGGAGGATCCCCGGATAAAGGCGTTCCTGCGGGGATTATATGTGGGAAAGGAGTCCGGTAAATGACCACAGAGGTTAAGGTTGGCGCGTTTACTTTGTTGGGACTAATCCTGATGATAGCTATGTTTGCGGGCCTGAGTGATTTAAAAATCGGTGGAGAGGAAAGCTACCGTCTCCATGTAACTTTTCCAGAGGCCATAGGCCTGACTGCTGGCAATGACGTGTGTTATGCCGGCGTTAAGATAGGTTCAGTAGAAAGCGTAGAGCCATCTGGCGCTGAGATTATGGCAGATTTGAAAATAAATGGCGGGGCGAAAATTCCCCGGGCATCTGTTTTTACTATTACATCTGATGGCGTTATGGGTGCTAAATTCGTTAACATCCAGCCACAGGCTGATGCTGATATGAGTGACTGCTTACAGCCGGAGGAGCTGGTGGCAGGTACACCAGAGGCTGGCATGAGCAGCATGATGAATAATTTAAATACGGCAGTGGTGAAGGTGCAGAGCCTCTTAGATTCCATGAATGCTGTTTTAGGCAATCAGGAAACCCAGGCTGCCTTAAAAGATATTTCCCTGAATATGAGGAATATTACAGCAAATATCGATGTATTAAGTGCAACCCTGGCTAATATGGCAGTGACCAACCAGGATGATATACGCCAGATGGCAAGGCACTTAAATGTCATGACTGGCAGCTTAATGCGGGCTGCTGACAATGTGGAGATGCTGGTAAAGACCTTTAACGGTGATGGCCAGACAGGCAATAATCTGAAGGAAGCTATTGCTAATCTCTCTGCTACCAGCAAGCGCATTGACCACATGGCATCTTCCTTGGAGGGGGTAGTTACAGACCCTCAGGTGGCTGAGGATCTGAAGGCGACCTTGCATAATGTCCGGGGCATCAGCCAGCGGGCAGACAAGATGATGGGCACTGTTTCCAATATTAAATTTGGCGGTGGCCTTGAGACCATGTATAGTGGTAAAATGAGTAAATGGCAGACCAATATGGATTTATCGGTTATGCCATCTGCTAACAGTTCCTTAAGGTTTGGTATCAATGATATTGGTGAGGAAAACCACATTGACCTGCAGGGCGGCATGCGCTCTGGCAGCTTTGGCGGCAGAGCAGGTATCTTTGACAGCAAGGCTGGCGTGGGAGTGGATGTGTTTGGCGGCGACAAATTGAAATTTTCTGTTGATGCCTACGACCCTAATTCCTTCAGGTTAAGATCCAGGCTGCAGTATGAAATTGCACCAAATACGTATCTTTTTACCCAGGTTAATGATATTAACAGGAGTGCTGACAGGGCAGCCTATGTGGGCTTGCGCCGCAGCTTCTGATAAATTTAGCAAGTTATCACCTTTGTGAATGATTATAAGGAGGAATTCTTTTGAAGACTGTATCTATGAAGAAAATGACCACTCTGGTTTTAAGTGGTTTTATGGCTTTGTCTGTAATGGGCTCTTCTGCTGAGGCCCGTGATATTACCTTGCAGGACAGCATCCAGATTGCTTTGGAAAACAACCTGTCCATTAAGGGCTATGAGGCTGATTTTGAGAAGGCTAAGTGGGCCCGCAAGGAAGCACGCCGCAATGGTGGTCCTTCTGTATCCTTTAGCAGCAACGTTGCCCGCTTAGGCGGTTATTACGCTATGGCTGGACATAAGAATCAGTTTGAAACCAATGTGAGCCTGAATATGCCAATTTACACTGGCGGCAAGCTGGAAGCAAGCATCAAGGCAGCAGAGCTGGGCATGACTGCTGCTGAGCTGGGGGTAGAGGCTTCTAAGCAGGCTATTAAGGCCCAGACCTCTTCTGCTTACTACCAGGCTTTAAAGGCTAAGAACCAGATTAAGGTTGCCCAGGATTCTGTAAATACCTTAGAGGAGCATTTAAAGAATGTTAATGCACAGTTTACCGTTGGTACTGTTGCTAAGTCCGATGTGCTGGGTTCTCAGGTACAGCTGTCTAATGCAGAGTTTAATTTGATTTCTGCTGAGAATAACTACGATACTGCTTTGGCAGATCTGGCTAATGTTATGGGCATTTCCACTGAGGAGGAGCTGGTATTAAGCGACAGCTTAGAGTATATTCCTTACGAGATTCCAATAGAGCAGTGCACCCAGTATGCTTTGCAGAACCGCCCGGATATACTGATTGCTGATTATCAGGTGAAGATGGCTGAGGAAGAGGTAAATGTTGCCAAGGCTGGCACCATGCCAACTGTTGGTGCCAGCGTTTCCAAAAACTGGACAGGTGGCCATCTCTTTGCTGCTGAGGAACAGGATTACGGTTATGCCAGCGGCAACAACTGGACAGCAGCCCTTGGTGTTAAGTGGAGTGTATGGGATAACCAGATAACCCAGGCTAAGGTGAAGCAGGCTGAGGCTGCTGTAGAGAAGGCCAAGGCTAATGCTGACCAGACCCGTTTAACTGGTGATGTGGAGGTGCGCAAGGCTTACCTGAACATGAAGTCCTCTGAGAAGAGTATTGCCACCAACAAGGTTGCTGTAGAAAAGGTACAGGAAGATTATAAGATTGCCCAGGTACGCTACGCAGCTGGTGTTGGTACTAACCTGGATGTAATGGATGCACAGGAAAAGCTCACCAATGCCCAGAACAACTACTTCCTGGCTCTTTATGGTTATAATACCAGTAGGGCAACTCTGGATAAGGCTATGGGCATCATGGTTGATTTTGATGTTAATACCCTGCAGAATAAATAAAAGCTGTAAATTTATATAAGCATAGAAAAAGGTCTCCAGCAGGAGGCCTTTTTTGCTGGTTTTAATGTGATTTTCATGCTTTAACAGGATGGATTATGCTATAATTTAGTTTGTATTTTTGTAGTTTTTTCACGTTTTTACTTTTTACTTTTTACGGTTGTATAAATGGAGCTGAACTATACTATGAAGCATAGTTTGTTAAAATGGGTTTGCGGTATCATTATGGGGCTGAGCCTGCTGACGGCAGGTCTGGCTACCTTTGTGTCTTCATTGGGGTTTGTGGAGATGGCAGCCAGCCAGGCAGGAGAGATTGCCTCAGAGGCACTGGAAGCGCGGATTGAGCTGGGACAGGTGCGGATTTTGTCCCTGCATTCTGTGGGGATTTCTGGAGCTGAGGTTTATGATAAAAACAATGAAAAAATGGCAAGCATTAAGGAGGCTAAGGTTCGCTTTAGCCTCCTTTCCATGCTTTTTAAGGCACCTTCTGAGTGCATTGATACGGTAGAACTAGACGGGGCAGATGTAAGCATCCTGCAGCGGCCAGACGGCAGCTGGAATTACCAGGATTTTGTCAGTGATACTCCTAGCGAGAGCAAATTTACAGGGAAAATTAAGTTTACAGACAGCGTTTTAAGAAGCAATTACCAGCAGCAGGATATTGTGCTGGAAAAGGTAAATGGTGCACTGGATTTTGCCAATGACCCAGAGATTTCCTTTAAGGGGACTTGCGAGAGCAAGGGGGCAGAAGCAAAGGTTTCTGCCAGCTTTGGGGGCGACCAGGATACCTTCAGCCTGGATTTGAAGAATGTGGCCTTAGAAGATTATGTAGGGCTTTTGCCAGAGGGGTCGCTGGACAGTGATGTTGTCAGCAATATTGCCGGGCGGATTACCAGGCTGCAGGTGGCAGGCACCAGAAATGGTGAGGAGCTGGCTTACTCTGGCGAAGGCACTCTGGAGGCTGGCACTGTTACGGTCTTAGGTACTAAGCTGGAGGATATTAAGGGCCTGGTGCTGTTTAATGAAAAGAAAATCAAGACATTTATCAATGCCCAGGCTAATGGCCAGAAGGCCAGTGCCCATGGCGATATTATGCTTACTGGCGGCATGCCGGTTTTAAATCTTTCTGTGGAGTCAGAGGGCTTAGATCCCAGTGCTATTTTTCAGGATATTCCATATAAGGGAGCTATTGCCTTTAAGGCTCAGGTAACAGGACCTGCCAACAATCCAGAGGTGAGAGGCAGTGCCAGCATTGCCCAGGGGCAGGTGGCTGGTGTTGCTTTTACCAGCGCTAAAGCAGATATTTTCTATGCTGACAGTATGGTTTTAGCAGAAAATATTGCTGTGGATGCCCTGGGAGGGCATATTTCTGGTGAGGCAAGGTTCAGCGCTGATACTTATGATGTTTTTGCTAACCTGCATTTGCAGAATGTGGATGCAGCCAGAGTGACTGAGGCAGGCAGCATAAATGTGCCAGTAGCAGGCAGTGTCAGCGGTGATGTAACTGTTAATGGCAATGCCAGAGATGTAAACAGCTTGCGGGTCTGGGGTACAGTCCAGGCCAATGGGGCTCAGTATAAAGGCGTAGCTCTGGGAGCAGTGGAAGCTTCCTTTGCGAAATTAGGCAGTGCTATAGATATTGACTATGTGAAGCTGCAGATGCCTAATGGCGGTACGCTTGGCTTAGATGGCAAATATGTTATGGGTGATACCATGGATATTTCCTTCTATGGTTCAGAGCTGGATATGAGCATTGTTAAGGAAATCATGCCTCAGGTGGACGTAACTGGTTTCCTGGACGTTAACGGTACTGCTAAAGGTCCGGTGGACAATCCGATTATCCGGGCTAAGTATGCTGCTCATTCTGGCAGCATCATGCAGCAGCCATTTGACAGACTCCATGGCTCAGCTGGTGGCAGCCTGCGGGGCATTAAGATTAACGATACCCAGATGGAATACGGTGAAAAGACCAAGTGGTACATTAACGGTGTCATGGGATTCTTTGGGGACATGCCAATTAATATGCGGGTGGATACAGTGGCGGCCCGCATGGAGGATCTGATTAAGCCAGTAGCTGCTGACCAGCCAATAACTGGTAATGTAGATAATGTTATTACTATTACAGGAACCTTAAAAAATCCTCATATTGTTGGTTATATTCATTTTTATCAGGGCAGCTACAAGGGTGTGTTTATCACTGGTATGGATGGCGACTATACCATGGAGAACAAGACCATCCGCCTGCAGGATTTCCATGTATTTACTCCTTGGGTGGACATGGACTTAAATGGTACTATTGATCCTCAGGAAAATCTGGATATGTATGCCAAGGTTCATGAGGTAAATCTGGAGCGGTATAATAACACGCTGCCAGTGGCACTTTCTGGGCAGGGCAGATTTGATGGCAAGCTGACAGGAACGATTTCCCAGCCAGTGTTTAATGGTAATTTAGAGGCTAGTGAATTTGGAATTAATGGCCAGGTGTTTGAGCAGGCTAAGGGTGATATTACCTATCGTGACAAGCGGCTTTATGCGGAGAATTTTGTGCTGCAGCAGAAGGAGGGCAATTACCTCTTTAATGGCGTTTTGAATTTAAATAACGATGTTATTCACGGCAAGCTGGCAGTGGAGCAGGGTGATATTCACAGTCTGGTGGTTATGGCTGGACTGAAGGATAACCGGGTCAACGGCGTCATTAACGGCAGCATTGTGCTGAATGGTACTATTGACAAGCCAGAGGCTGTGGTGAATGCTTATATAACCAATGGCAAGCTGGACTCTTACAGCCTGGATAATGTAGTTCTTAACGGCAGCTTTGCTGACAGGAAAATCCAGCTGCAGGAGCTGTCTGGTAACGAAGGTGACAGCGGCTACTTTGAGGTGAAGGGTACTGCAGATCTAGATGGAGCTGTTGCCGGGGCAGTACATCTGCGGAATATTGATGTAGGAGCGGTAACTGGTGCTGCAGGCATCCAGCTGCCAGTAACAGGCCAGCTCAGCAGTGATTTTGAGGTCAGCGGTACTACGGCAGAGCCAAAGGCTGATATACCAATAACTGTATATGGCATAGGTGTCAGCGGTGCGCAGGCAGACGTGCTGGCGGGCATGCTGCATTTAGCTGATAACAAAGTGGAGATAGAACAGCTGGAGGCCAGGAAAGAACTGAACCAGCGCACCTATAAGCTGGAGGCTGAGGGCACGGTGCCACTGGCAGCCTTTACGGATGATACAGTTACTGAGGATAACCAGTTTGATGTGGATATCAGTTTAGAGGATGCAGAGCTGAGCCTTTTGCCAGCTGTGACCAAATATGTAGACTGGGCACTGGGAGAAACCGGTGGCCATGTACATATTAAGGGTACTGCCAAGCGGCCGTATATCAACGGCAGCATTGATATCCAGAATGGTGCTGTTAAATTTAAGGACCTGTTAAATCCGATTACGGATATGAATGTACGTCTGATGTTCATTGACAATACCATGACAGTGGAGCAACTCCAGGGTAAAATGGGCAGCGGCGACTTTAACGGTGCAGGCTTTGTGCATCTGGATGGTTTAAAGCCAGACAATTATAATTTTGACTTAAATCTCAATGAGCTGGGCATAGACTGCTCCTTCTTCCGGGGACCGTTAACAGCCAGTGTCAATGTGCAGTCCATGATACGGGAGGACAGGCATACAGGGGAAACTCAGATTATACCAAAGCTTTCTGGACGGCTTTTCCTGGAGAATGATATTATTTCCCTGCCAACATTGCCAGAAAGCAGTGGTGATATGCCATTAATTGCCCTGGATTACAGCGTGGAGCTGGGCAAGCATGTGAAGTTTATCAGTTCCCAGCTGGGAAATCTTGATTTAGCAGGCAGTGCTTATTTTGGCGGCGATACCCTGATGCCAAGAACCTCTGGTTCTATTTACGTACGCCGTGGTTATATCAGCTATCTGAAAACCAGCTTCCGGGTGATGGAGGGTGCAGCCCAGTTTGGCCTGCCAGAAACTCTTTTCCCTAAGATGGTTTTGCGGGCTGGTACTCAGATAAACAAAACTAAGGTGTTCCTGGCTCTGGATGGTCCAATTAACCAGATGAAGTTCAGGCTGATGTCGACGCCGAAAATGTCTGAGGCAGAAATTATCCAGCTTTTAACCTTGCGCAGCGATTATTTCAATCAGAAGGATGATGGCAGCAAGATAACCTCCATGCTGAATATTGGCCTGCAGATGACTATTTTAGGCGAGGTTGAGGCGGCTATGCGCAACGTACTGAACCTGGATATGTTCTCCATTGAAAGAGATACTGTGGAAAATAATAATGAAAAAATTGGTGACAAGACTTCTCATGAGGTGTACAATGTAAAGATGGGGAAGAATATTACAGATAAATTAATGCTCAGGTTTAATAAGAGCGTTAGTGAAGACGATTACAAATACGGCTTTACCTATGAATTATCTGATAAAATTAATCTTACCTACATGAGAGACCAGGATAATGATACCATTACTGGTGTTGAGGCCAGATTCTCCTTCTAAGGGAAATCTGCTGCAGTGCTTCAGGAAAGAGTGGTGATACCTATGCAGCTGCAGGAATATTTACAGGAATTGAATAAGATTGAGCTGCTGGGCAGAGCTGAAGAACTGGCATTGTGGCAGGCCTATAAGGATTCTGGTGATGCCAGAGCCAGGAAAAAGCTGATTGAAGCCTATCAGCCACTGGTGTTTAAGGTGGCGTCTCCCTTCCGGCAGCAGGAAAACATTATGGATATTCTGCAGGAAGGCACAGTAGGGCTAATTGAAGCTGTGGAGAATTTTGATTACCAGCGGGGAGTGGCCTTCAGTATTTATGCCAGCTACCGCATCCGCGGCCGCATGCAGGATTTCCTCCAGCAGGAGGGCATGGCAGATATTGCCTGCCTGGATAATGGCAACGATAATTACCGGCTGGAAATGATTGCTGATACAGGGGCTGCTGTAGCAGAGGTGGCTGAGTATCATGAAATCGCCGGCAAGCTTATGGATGCCATGGACAGGCTCCCTGACAAGGAACAGCAGGTTTTAGACCAGATGTATCTGAAATGCCAGGAAGCAAAAGAAGTGGCTGAGAACCTGCAGGTCAGCACAGCTCATATCTACCGACTGCAGAAAAGCGGTGTGCGCCGTGTCAGGGGCATGCTGTCAAAATTCATGCATGGCTGGAAATAAGTCTTTTTTCTTATGGTATTTTAAGAATATCTTTGTAATATTGTAATAGGGTGAAATCGGCAGATAATTCCTGCAAATAGAATTTTTTGCCAGAAATTGACGTTATTTACTAAGTGAAAAATTAGTGGCCTTTGCTGACTGTATAAATGATTGCTAAGGGAAGGAGGCCACAGTATGACAAAAAAACGTCAGGAAGTCCGTCATCATATTTCCGCTGCCAAAGACTGGTTAAATCAGGCAGAGGATTCCATAAACCTGGAAAATGATGTGCGGGGAGACTTGAATCTGATGCTGGCTCAAGCTGAGCTGAAGCGGGCCCAGGAAACCAAGCCCCAGAGTCTGTGGCTGACCTGGCTGAAGCGGCTGGCACCGGTAACACTGGCTGTTTGTATAGCAGCGGGGGTTTTATACTGGTGGCAGGATGCCCAGAATGATACTAATGAGGTTAATGTGCCTGTTGTGGTGGAAAGCCAGACTGCTGCTGAGGAGTCTGCTATACCAGAAAAGCCTGCAGAGCAGGCATCGATAAATAACCAGCAGGAGAGTCTGCCACAAGAGCAGGAGGTCCAGTCTGGGTCTGCAGTTACTAGTGAAGCAGGACAGACAGAGGCTGCCAGATATGCTGCAGATAATGGGCAGCACCAGGCAGCAGAGAATCCGCATTTACCACCACCGGAAATGCAGAAGCTGATGCAGGTGGCTGGTAAAACCTTAAGGGAATAAAATTAATTTTTATTGATTTTTTCATAACTGCTTTGCCCTGGGGTAAGGCAGAGCATAACAAAGTATTAAAATATGGGAGGTTTGTTCCTTAATGAGTAAAAATAATTACAAGTATCTGGCAGGTGCTATTGCACTGGCTGCTGGCTTAACTGTATTGCCAGATGTGGCTTTGGCTGCAAATGACTACACTCAGGCTCCGGCTGCTGTAGGCTTTAATCTGAATTCTGGCCAATCCTTGTCTAGTGCTAACAACCTGGAGGGCATGAAGGATATTAAAATCGATGTTGCTCCAAGTCCAGAAGAGCATACCCAGACTGTAGCAGATGCCAAGCGTTCCCAGTGGGATGCTGCTAAGCCATCTGATGAAACCATTACCCAGTGGTCCAATTCTTATGAGGGACAGACTATTGTTGATGTTAAATATGAGGGCTGCAGTGAGGATGTTTTAAAGACTGTTGAGGCATCCAGAGCCAGCAAAATTGGCGATAAGTATACCTTGCCACTTTTGGAGAAGGATGTTAACAATATCTATGATACTGGTTATTTCTACGATATTTATCCATCCTTTGAGACTGCACCAGAGGGTGTTATTATCGTATATCACCTTTTTGAGACACCTGTCTTAACTTCTATTGAAATTACTGGCAACAGTGAGGAGCCTACTGAAAAGCTAATGAAGCGTTTGCAGCAGAGACCTGGCGACCGTTTGAACCGCCGTGCCCTCCACGAGGATGTTGTTTCCCTGCAGAAGCAGTACGTTAAGGATGGCTATGTAATGGCTAAGATTAACGATATGGCTGTAGGTGAGGACGGCAAGCTGGTATTTAAGATTAATGAGGGCTTGTTAGAGGGCTACAAGATTAAGGGCCTCACTAAGACCAAGGAAAAGGTTGTTATGCGTGAGCTCCGTACCAAGGTTGGCAAACCTCTTAACAAGAAGGATGTTGTCCGCAGCTATCAGCGTTTAACTAACCTGGGTTACTTTGAATCCGTTGACGTTAAGCCTATTCCAGGCGTTGAGCCAAATGCCTGCATGCTGGAGATTGATTTAACTGAGAAGAATACTGGTACCTTCGGTATTGGTGCTGGCTACAGCTCCTCTGATGGTGTCATCGGTATGATCAGCTTAGGTGACAGCAATTTCCGTGGTATTGGTGATTCTGTTAATGTACTGTTTACTGTCAGCGGCAGCTCTACTGATGCCAGAGGTTATACCTTCTCCTACCGCCGTCCATGGCTTGATAAGAAGGAAACTGCCTTAAACTTCAGAATTTTCAATCGTACCTTTGAGTATGATGATTATGATACCAATGGCGATCTGACAGAGGAATTCATGCGTAAGAATTCTGGCTTTGAGCTGGGCTTTACCAGACCACAGTCTGAGTATTCTTCCAATTCCATTGCTTTCAGAAACCGCAATGATACCTATGATATTCATAAGGGCGGCCAGTATGACCGCAGCACCTGGAAGGACTGGAAGGACGCAAACTTCGGTTTAACCCGCTCCATCCTGTTCCAGCATTCCACTGATACCCGTGATAACTACTTCTATCCAACTAGTGGCCAGAAGGTTGTTCTGAGCCATGAGTGGGCAGGACTCATGGGCGGTGACTTCAAGTATCATAAGTTTGCCATTGAGGATTCCCGTTACTGGAAGGTTGGCCGCAATCAGATTCTGGCATTGCGTGGCAGCTATGGCCATGCTACCAGCACTTTGCCTGCTATTGCCCAGTACAGACTGGGTGGCCAGGATACCATCCGCGGTTACAAGGATGATATCTTCCGTGGTAACAGCATGTTCCTGGGGAACCTGGAGCTGCGTTTCCCACTGGGCCAGAAGGTTAAGGGTGCAATTTTCAGTGACTTCGGCAGTGCCTGGGAGAGCGGCTGGACACCAAGCAAGATTCACGGCAGTGTCGGTGTAGGCTTCATGATTGAGACTCCTATCGGACCATTGCGTGTTGATATTGGTCACGGCAGCCAGGGTAACCGCCTGCACTTTAACGTAGGCACAACCTTCTAATTGAAACATCATGAAGAAGCAGCTGTGGCTATGGAGTAATTTTATATTGGTAGTGCTGTGCCTGTGCTGGCAATGTGAATCAGCTATGGCTGCTCCAAGAATAGAGTCCGTAACAACGGAAATCAGGTCAGGAGCTGAAATTCCCGCAGCAGTGCGGGAAAGAATGGCTCACAGCGTAGATACCATTGGAGAACAGCTGCTGGCAGGAAAATCCCTGCAGGAAGCTGAAGCTAATAGAGACAGCTATGGAAAGCTTATCCAGCAGATTTTTGATAAGGTGCTGGTAGGCTATTCAGTAGATTCTGTAGTGCTGGAGCCAGCTCAGGAAGCAAAGCTGTATGTGCAGCTGCAGCCCTGGGCAGATACCATCAGAAACGTGCAGGTACAGATTAATGTATCTGGCATGCAGCCTATGGTAGAGCCAGTGGTGCGGCAGGATGTAGCTGGCCTGGACAGAGTTTTTGAAGAAAGTCTTCAGGGACTGCCTGTAGCGGCGGTGGACTGGACCAATGGCCTTTTAAAGAAACGTGTTAATGAATTTTTACAGATTCATGCGCCGGAATTTAAGGCAGATTTTGATGTGGAGGTTGCTGAAACTACTGAGGTTACAGTGACACTTTTCCCTCTGCTGCCAGTGGTGCGGACTGTGGATTTAAATATGCGTTCAGCTACTATACCTAACCTGGGGCTTTTGTTGAAGCGTGACAAGATGCAGCAGGCTGCAGATCAGCTGATAGGTGTGCCTGTGAATTTTGCCGTACGGCACCAGGATGTATTTAACCAGCAGCTGGCAGGGGTATTGAATCAGGATGAGGACTGCCGGAGCTGGGGCATAGATACCAGAGTGCAGATTAGTCCTGGGGAAAGGCTCAGCATTATGAGCCGCTCTGATGCAGAGCGTTACCGTGTCCGCCTGGAGGGCTGGTCAGATGTGGCCCACAGCAAGGGCAGATACAAGGATGATACCCTGGGCTTGAGACTGCATGTAGGTGACATGCTGACAGACAGAGATGAAATTCTCTGCCGTCTGGATTTCTTCCCGCAGCATACACGCTGGGGCTGGCAGCTGGGCTACCGTCACAGCTTTACACCCGCAACTGTGCTGGGACTGGGCTATGATATGCGGGAGCATGGTCTGATTGCTGAAGCAGAACAGTGGCTTACACCAAAATGGCTGCTGCGGTATGAATACCATGGTGTAGAGCATTATGGCCAGGCAGCCCTCAGGTACAAGCTGCATGATTTTTTAGCATTGGAATATGCTCTGGATAAGGATGACAGCTGGCTGCGTTTCATTGGTTATTTTTAATGTTTTTATAACTTGATGGAAAAATATTAGTTTGTTATAATGTAGTTGCTTTAACAGAGTGAATGTTCCTCGTTTAAAGCAGGCTATTATAATATTTTTACTCGTAAAGAGAAAAAGGAGAAAAAGAGAAT
>JAFPCE010000204.1 GCA_017390245.1 Selenomonadaceae bacterium | reverse complement strand
GGACCGCAGACAAGATGCCGAAGTGGCGGAATTGGCAGACGCACTTGACTCAAAATCAAGCGTAGTTACCCTACGTGCCGGTTCGAGTCCGGCCTTCGGCACCACTTGAATTTTAAGCTCTATGCATGGCGTAGGGCTTTTTTTGTACCTTAAATTATTGATTTATGATATAATTAATTAATTAGTTTGAGCAATTTTTTTGAGGGTCATAAGGAGTTTTGTGACATGATGGATAAATTTTATGAATGGGCTATTAAATTTAAGGCTTTAAAGCTGTGGAACAAGCTGGATGGCAGTTATCTATATGCTTTTGATGATGCCAAGGGCAAAAGATGGTTTGCTGCTATAGGTGCTATTGGCATGTATAACGAAAAAAGCTGGTTGCATATTTATAATGATACCACTGGGATTTATGGCTGCCGTATGATGTGGAACCTGGTCAATAATAAGGAATATGCTAACTTTTTGAATAGTATAGATAGTCAGGCTTCGCAGAAATATGTTGCCGTACATTATGTGAATAAGAAGGAAATGCCAGAGGATGATTTAGCGAATGCAGAAGCTTACATCAAGGCCCATGGCATCAAGGCTGGTGGTCAAAAGTTTTATCCAAGGTTAATGAAAGCTAAGTACCGCCACATAGCATGGCCGGAGAAATCTAAAGAGTCCTATGCATTGGCTGCCCAGGCATTGCAGGCTGGCTTGGAGCTGGCGAAGCTGCTGGAAAATGGCACTATTGTCTGCGGCCGGGATATGATTAGGGTGGAGAGCCTGGATAATAAAGCTGTTGCACCGCTGTTTATCTGCAATGCTGCAGGGAAAATGGAGCTTCAAAAAACGGTGCAGGTGCCATGTTATAAAGAGCCGGTAACTGCATCACCAAGGTTCAATGATATACAGCTGGCCCGTTTGAAGCGCAAAAAAAATAGTGGTGACACTTGGCTGGCTAGCATTTTTACTATTCCGCACCCTGTGGTGAATGAGGAGAATTTCCAGGCTTTTGATTATGATGATGGCAAGATACCATATTTTCCTTTAGCTTTAGCTTTTATCCATGGAGCGGATGGTCATGCCAGTATGGCAGTTTGCCGTGAGGCTGATGTGAAGCTGGAAGACTTGCTGAAGCTGGTGGAAGCGGATATTAACAAAGCAGGCCGTCCGAGAAAAATCCTGTGCTATACCGAACGGACTATGGCATTTTTAAAGAATATTGCCAAGGGACTGGATATCGAGCTGCAGCTGGAGAAGGATATGCCAGAGATGGACAGGTTTATCCATGGGCTGCATTTGCGCTGGATGCAGGCCAATGGTGTCTCTCGTGACGATATAGAGGAGATGCTGGGGGAAGGAGCATTGGAGCTGCTGGACGATATGGAAGATGTGGATGGGCTAGACCCTGTGGATGAGCCAGAAGATAGAGGTATGCCAGATGAAGTCAAGAAGCAGTGCAGAGAGCTGCTGGAAAGTATGATTATAACTGCAGATTTCCTGCGTGATGAACTGGGTGAATGTGATGCAGGTGCCTGGGACAGGAATTTTAAGCAGGGCAAGAAATTTACTACTGAGTTTATGGCTGGCTTTGTGGAGGGTGGTGTGCTGCAGTGGCTGGATGATCATTGTCTGGGCTTAGCTATCAAGCTCTGCGTGCTGTATAATCTGCCCCGGGATATTGTGAATGCTGTACGGGATGAATGGATATTCCGCTTAAAGGGCGGGAAATATAGCCAATAAAAAGGAAATTTATGCGCTGGCTTAGGGTATATAGTTGTGGCTCTTCGAGGGGTATCGTCTGACTATAACCAAAGATTAAAAGCCCATGGATGTGATTCCATGGGCTTTTATAGTGCCAATTTTTAGTTGTGGTGCTTTTGCTGCTGGCTGCTTAATATCTTGACACTGCTGCGGTGAATGTCTTCGATGACGTGCTTGAAGACTACGATGCAAGGTACTGCCAGGAACATGCCGGCTGCGTCTAGCAGCTCTCCTCCCAGGATGATGCCCAGGATAATGGCGATAGGGTGGAGGCTGAGGGATTTGCCTACGATGGCTGGATAGACCAGATTATGGTTTATCTGGGTCAGCAGCAGGTAGAAGATGGCTGTCTGTACTGCCATCCATGGTGTGGTAGTAGCTGTAAGCAGGATACCAAAGCAGGAGGCTACTGTTGGGCCTAATACTGGGATGAACTCGCTGACGCCTGAGACTACCGCAAAGACGGAAGCATAAGGCAGATCCATGATGGTAAAGTAAATGTAGACTATCACACCGGTGAGGCAGCACATGAAGAGCTGGCTGCGGATGTAGGCCTGCTGGGAGGCCAGAATAGCGTCCATAAGACTGATGATACGTTTGTAGTCATCTGCTGGGAAAAGCTTTACCAGGAAGCTTTTGATTTTAGCACCATCCATCAGGAGATAGAAGGTAACAAAGAGGATGATGACAAAGTCGATAAGCTTGTTAAACAGGGATAAAATCATCACCAGAGAGGATTTTACGGCTGTAGTACCAATGTTGGTAAACTCTGACCAGGCTTCATCCACTGCCTTCTGGGCCATGTCAGATTCCTGGAGAAAGGACAGGTTTTGTACCTTTTCAGCCAGCTCTGGCAGTTCAGTGGCAAAGCTGGTGAGGGTTGGCACGAAGCTGCTGGAGGCAAAGATGAAAATGCCTGCCACAAGACACAGGAAACTAAGCAGCACAATGCCGGCGGCCAGGCTGCGGGGCAGCCGTTTGCTCAAGATATCTACTGGCTTGCAGAGCAGCAGCTCTAACAGCAGGGAGATAAAGAAAATAAAGGCAAAGGCTGGCAGAAACCAGAAGGCGGAAAATAACAATATAAAGGTAATGGCAATGATAAATGATGCTTTATGCTGTAACCACAAAACTTAACAGCTCCTTTTATTTTATCTCGTTAATCTTGCTGGCAATTTCACTGGCAGATACGTCACCAGCAGCAGGTGTCATAATAGCCTGGCTGCCCATGTAAATAGTACCGCCACTTACAGTAGCGTCAGGTACATTCTTGCTGTGGTAAACTCGTGCCAGGTTGCCTGCTACAAAGTAGGAACGCTCGGCGCCGGACATGCCAGCAGCTGCTACAGGTGTTACCAGGGCTTTGTCGTTGATTTTCACAGTGCCATCGGCAACAGAAACCTTTTTATTGGAATATTCATAAAGCTTTTTAGCATAGCTGTCACGGCGCTCCGCATGGCCTGGATGGTCAGATGGGGAGAAAATATCACCGGCGAAGCTGCTTTCCTTGCCTGGATATTCCTCAATAACTCTTTGCCATACGGCAGCGCAGGCGCCTAAGTTGTAATTGGAATTGGAGATATAATCAAAGGCCAGATTATCTGCATCCCATTCTAAAGGCTTGGAAATATGCACCTTCTGAGTGTAGTTAGCTAAAATAGAAGCACCGATGCCGGCAGCATTGCCGCTGGTGCCAATGACGATGTTGGCAGCCAGTGTAGGTAGTACGGATTTTTCAAAGCCCTTTACAACATGGTTTTTCTGGCCGTGGCCCATTTCGTGGCCGATAACTACAGCGATTTCATCGTCTGTTGGCAGGATGTTGAAGATGCCACGGTTAACCATCATGTTGTGGCCTAAGGAGCAGGCAGCGTTGAAGCTGTCATCTGTGTTGATGAAATAGTTGTATGGCTTCTTTTCAATGGAAGGATCAACCTTGGCTACAGCTGTAGTTAAATTAGCCATGATGTTGTCTAAACGGTTGTTTAAGCTCCAGTCAGAGGTAACGCCATATTTCTGCTTCATTTCACTGAAAAGCTCCTGACGTCCTTCTTCAGTGTCATTATAATGATCTAGTTCCTTTTTCTGCTGCACTGCCTGAATACCAGTGCCGATAATGGCGCCTAAAAGACTGGCGTGAGCTGTAGATGGTGCTATAGCCGCAGCGGTGGTGCAGGTAAAGGCACAGGCTGTTAAGATGCTTACAATTCTTCTTTTTGAAAAAAACATGGGACTCACTCCTCAATTTTTAAAATAGTGGAATAGTAATTTAAAATATTATAAAAATTTTTCCTAGATAATGCTTTATCTAACAACTTATGATAATATAAATAGGACAGTTTGACAATGAAACTGTTTATTTTCTTATTATATATAAACAGTATTAAAAACGCTTGAGAAAATTGAATTATTTTTCTAATGGATAAGGGGGATTTTATGGATAAGCTTTTAGATAAATATGCCAAGCTGGTGGTTTGCACTGGTGTAAATTTGCAGCAGGGACAACTGCTGGTGGTGAATGCACCTATTGAATGTGCGGCTTTTGCCCGGAAGGTGGCTGAGGCTGCTTTTGCTGCTGGTGCCAGAGATGTAAAGGTGAACTGGTCTGATGAGCAGGTGGCCCGCATCCGTCTGGAAGAGGCAGCACCTGAGGTATTTGATGAATTTCCAGACTGGCGCCGTGATATGTTTATGGATTTTAAGGCAAAGGGAGCAGCAGTAGTTTCCATTCACGCTTCTGATCCTACTATTTTTAAAAATGTGGACCCAGATAAAATGCTGCGCAATCAGAGGGCTGCTGGCCTTGCTCTGGCAGAGTACAGGGCAGCTATGATGAACAATGAAATGCGCTGGTGCGTGGTTTCTATTCCAACTGCTGGCTGGGCCAGAAAGGTTTTCCCTGGCATTAGTGATGACGAGGCCAAGGAAAAGCTGTGGCAGGCGATTTTGCAGGCTATCCGCATCAACAGCAGCAATGACCCTGTAGCTGAGTGGAATGAGCATATCAGTTTTTTGCAGAAGGCCTGTGAATTCTTAAACAGGGAGAAGTTCCAGTATCTGCACTGTACCAATAAGCTGGGCACAGATTTAAGGATTAAGCTGCCTGAAGGGCATCTGTGGGCTGGCGGGGCGGAAAAGGCTGGGGACGATGTAATGTTTGTGGCCAACATGCCTACAGAAGAGGTTTATACTCTGCCGGACCGAAATGGCGTAGATGGCGTGGTGTATGCAACCAAGCCTTTAAATTACCATGGCAATCTCATTGAGGGCATGCGTATTGAATTTAAGGCTGGCAAGGTGGTTAAGGCTGTGGCTGCTAAGGGACAGGAAATTTTAGACCAGCTGCTGGCTACTGATGAGGGGGCGCTGCATTTAGGAGAAGTGGCGCTGGTGCAGTATGATTCGCCAATTTCTAACAGCGGCATTTTGTTTTACAATACCCTTTTTGATGAGAATGCAGCCTGCCATCTGGCTTTTGGCAAGGCATATCCAACCTGCCTGGAGGGCGGGGAGAAGATGGACAGCGTAGAGCTGGCCCAGCATGGGGTTAATGATTCGCTGGTACATGAGGATTTCATGATTGGTTCTGAGGATTTGAATATTGTGGGCACTAAGGCTGATGGCAGTCAGGTGCAGATTTTTGCCAATGGTAATTTTGTGCAGGATTTATTCTAAGTGTGTGGGATAAAGACTGGGAGAGATATGGTGTTAGGGAGCTGATTTTTTGGGTGAGTATATTAATAAGAAGGTGCTGAAGGCAGCCTGGCCTATCATTTTTGGCTATATCCCACTGGGGATAGCCTGTGGCATTCTGGCTCAGAAGGTGGGCTTTGATGTATGGCAGATGCTGTTTATGGCAGTGTTCTTATTTGCTGGCAGTGGCCAGTTTATTTCGCTGGCTATGATTGGGGCTGGCAGCAGTATTTTGTCTGTGGTTTTAACGGTGTTTATTGTGAATTTGCGACATCTTCTCTATGCTTTGATTTTAAACCAGCATTTATTTCAGGAGTCGAAGCTGTACAAGGCTTTCTTTGCCCAGGAGATAGTGGATGAGAGCTTTGCGGTGAATCAGACACAGTTTTCCCGTAAAAGCGAGAACTGGACGGCGAAAAATGCTCTGGGGGTAAATATGGTTGGCCATAGCTCTTGGATTGTGGCCAATGTGCTGGGACTGCTGTTAGGTGCCAGCATTTATATTGACACGTCATTGGTAAATTACATACTGATTGCTATGTTTATCGGCCTGTGGTCCTTCCATTTTTCGGATTACAGGATGGTGGTTACGGGCATTTTCGGCGGTGTGCTGGCTCTGGTGCTGTCCCTGTGGCTGGACAATATGCTGTATGTGGTAGTGGCTACTGTACTGGCAGCGGCGATGGCGGCCTTTATCTGGCCGTTATCAGATAAAGACAAGAAGGCAGTTCATAAGAAAAATGGGATAAATGATTCTGGTGGAGCTGAGGACGCAGTGGCTGCAGAAAATAGTGCAGGAAAGGAGGCACAGCCATGAGCTACAATGAAATATTGCTATGTGTTTTAGGTACGGCTGTGGTTTCCTACGGCCCAAGAGTGCTGCCTTTTGCTTTGCTGGGGGGCAAGAAGCTTCCAAAGTTTTTTGCAAGATGGCTGCAGTTTGTGCCAACAGCAGTTTTCGGGGCATTGATTTTTACTTCTATTTTCTGCGGACCAGATAAGACCTTCCGCTTTGCTCTGGACAATATTGAAATGCTGGCGTCAATTTTTGCAGTGGTGGCAGCAGCTAAAACAAAATCCCTGGCTTATAGCATTATTGCCGGAGCAGCAGCTTACTGGTGCCTGCAGCAGTTTTTGTAAGTTGACATAATTTGATAAAATTGATATGAGATAAATATGTTATAATAAAAGGAATGCGTTATGAGTAAATTGAGTCTGAGTGCTTTAGTGGGATTTGTGCTGGTGCTGTGGCTGGTTAGCGAATTTGGCCCAGAGGAGGCAGCACCCTTTGCCAGTATTGCTGGCATTGGCATAGCGGTAATAGCACTTTTAAAGCTGAACAAGCAGTTTAAGGAGAAAAAAGACCGTGAGCTGCAGGAAGATAAGCAAAATAAGCAGAAGAAAAAATAACACAGAACATAATGAGGTGATGTTTTGATGCTAGTGGAAAACGGTTTAGTTTGCAGTAATGGCATTTTGTCTGATGATGTGCGCTTTATGATTATTCAGGCACCCAAGGTTGTGGAAATCGCCCAGCCAGGCCAGTTTGTCATGGTTAAAAAGGAGGAAGGCAGCACATTTTTGCGCCGTCCTTTTGGCATAGCTGATGTAAATAAGGCTGAAGGCAAGCTGCTTTTGATTTACCGGGTGGCTGGAAAAGGTACTAAGGAGCTGGCTAACATGGAGCCAAGCTCTGAAATCAGCGTGGAGGGTCCTTTAGGGGGCGGCTTTAAATTTGCTGAGGCTGAGCTTGCAGGTGAGGGCAAGACCCTGCTGATTGGCGGCGGTGTAGGCATTGCTCCGATGATTTATACTGCAAGGCATTTAGCAGAGGCTAATCCAGAGAATAAGCCAGTGTTTCTCATGGGTGTCAGAAATGCTGATGAGCTGTTCTGGCAGGAATATCTGCAGGATTTCACTGACAGCATTGAGGTTACTACCGATGATGGTTCTGCTGGCAGAAAGGGCTTTGCTATTGATGCGCTGCCTGATATTCTGGCAAAATATGATATTAAGCATATCAAAATCTGCGGTCCGACTATTATGATGGAGGGACTTGCAAAAATGGCTATGGAAAAGGGCATTGAGTGCCAGGTTTCCCTGGAGAAGCGCATGGCCTGCGGTATTGGCGTGTGCCTAGGCTGCACCTTTGAGGGTAAGCAAAGTGGCAAGCGCTGGAAGATTTGCCATGATGGCCCAGTATTTCCTGCAGAGGAGGTATTTGCATAATGAACCTTGAGAGAATAGCAACTGATTTTGCTGGCATAAAGATGAAAACTCCAGTTATGGGTGCCTCAGGCACCTTTGGCTTTGGACTGGAATACAAAGATTTTCTTGATTTAAAACAGGTGGGTGCCATTATTTCTAAGGGCATTACTCCTTTGCCAAGAGCTGGTAACGAAGGTGTACGCATTGCAGAAACTCCTTCTGGTATGCTGAACTGTATTGGACTGGAAAATCCTGGCATTGACAAATTTCTTTCTGATATTCTGCCCAAAGTGCGTCAGGAGGCTCCTGATACTACGTTTATTGCCAATTTCTCTGCCAACACTGTGGAGGATTATGGCGTTATGGCAGCAAAGCTGGATGTGGATGGCATTGACGGCATTGAGGTGAATATTTCCTGCCCTAATGTTAAGGAAGGCGGTATCGTTTTTGGTACTGATCCTAAGGCAGCGGCTGCAGTCACTGAAAGTGTAAAAAAGCATACGAAAAAGTCTGTGATTGTGAAGCTTTCACCGAATGTTACTGATATTACTGTTATGGCTAAGGCTGTAGAGGATGCTGGTGCTGATGCTGTGGCTCTGATTAACACTTTAACAGGCATGGTAATTGATACCAGAACCTGGAAACCGCTTTTAGGCAATATTACCGGCGGTTTGTCTGGTCCTGCAGTGAAGCCTATTGCCCTGCGCATGGTATGGCAGGTGGCCAATACAGTGAAGATTCCAATTCTGGGGCTGGGCGGTATTTGCACTGGCCAGGATGCAGTGGAATTTTTATTGGCTGGTGCTACTGCTGTAGCAGTAGGAGCAGAAAATTTTGTGCATCCTGATGCAGTGGTGACTGTGGCAGAGGGCATTGACAATTATCTGGAAAATAGAGGCTTAAGCCATGTTTCTCAGCTGGTGGGCCAGCTTAAGGCTTAAAGGCTTTATCCCGAGGGAGGGGAAATTATGTTTTTATTTGGTTCTGATAAAAGTAAAAAGCAGGATATAGGCAACAGCACCGGCTCTTGCAGCACCTTAAGACAGGAGGCAGCCAGCCTGGAGCAATATGTGCAGCAGGCTATCAATGGTGATTATAATGCGGCGCCACCTGTATTAACATCTCCTGAATTGCAAAGCTTAAACAGGAAAATACAGGAATGTTTTCAGAAACAGAGAGATGAGCTTCGTAACATACTGATGACTATTAATGAATCTGTATATGATTCTACTGAGGTATCAGAAACATTAAATACTATTGTTACAGAAAATCTGCAGGTTTCTGCCAGGGTGGATGGAATGTACAAGGTGGTTGAAGGACTAGCCAATGAAATTATGGGCCTGGCAGGAACAGCCACAGATACATCAGAACAGACCAAACTGGGCATGGAGGCTATGGGGAATACTGAGAATAGCATAGGGATTGTTTCCAAGGAAACTGCCAATGCGGAGGCAAGCCTTAGAAATATGCATGAAAGAGTTGTGCATTTGCAGCGGGATACTGCTAATATTAACAATCTGGTGGAGGCTGTAAATGATATTGCCAACCAGACAAATTTATTGGCGCTTAATGCATCCATTGAAGCAGCCCGTGCTGGAGAGCAGGGCAGGGGATTTGCTGTAGTGGCTGAAGAGGTGCGGAAACTGGCAGAGCAGTCTAAGGCCTCTGTGTCAGAAATCAGCGAGCATCTATCAAATATCAAGAATACCTCCAGTGAGATTACAGATGAATTTTCTCAGATGGATTCTGCTTTTCAAAATAATGCAGATGCAGTTAAGGAGGCATCAACCCATACTCAGAAGCTTACTGGTGTATTTAATGGTATAGATAATGCCGTTAATGTGCTGGCACCACTGGCGCAGGAGCAGTCTGCTGCTTTCCAGGAAATGACGGCTTCCCTGCGTACCACCATGGACGATGTACATCGCCAGAATGATTCTACCCGTAACTGTAATCGTTATGTCTATGAGGCCCTGAAGACCTCCAGCCAGATGCGTACTACTTTGGCAGAAATGGACCTGGCTGTATCTGACAAGGAAAATGTAGAATTAGCCAAAACTGATCATCTGTTGTGGCGGGCACGACTGAGCCAGATGTTGTGGGGCAACATAGATTTAAATGCGTCTAATGTCCGAGATCATACCGCATGCCGTTTTGGGAAATGGTATTCTGGCAGAGGACAGGAAATGTTTGGAGATTTGCCTGAGTTTAAGCAGCTCGCCGGAGATCATGCCCGTTTCCATGCCTGCTGCGCTGAGGTAATAGATGCATATCATAATAATGAAAAGCAGAAATTAGATAATCTGATGGATGAAATTTCCAATTTATCAGATATCGTTATTGGTAAATTAGAGAATTTAAAAACTAAGATTTAATAAATGATTTATGGGAGGAAAACTTTACCTTGGCAGATTTACAAACAGAAATAAAAAAACGCCGTACATTTGCGATAATTTCCCATCCAGATGCTGGTAAAACTACATTAACGGAGAAGCTTTTGCTTTATGGAGGTGCCATTCATCTGGCAGGCTCCATTAAATCCCGCAAGACTCAGCACCATGCAGTGTCTGACTGGATGGAAATTGAGAAGCAGCGTGGTATTTCCGTTACTTCTTCTGTTTTGCAGTTTAACTATAAGGATTACTGCATTAATATTCTGGATACTCCTGGCCATCAGGACTTCTCTGAGGATACCTACCGTACTTTGATGGCAGTGGACAGCGCTGTTATGATTATCGACGTGGCAAAGGGGGTTGAGGCACAGACCAAGAAGCTCTTTAAGGTCTGCAAACAGCGTGGTATTCCTATTTTTACCTTTGTTAACAAGCTGGACCGTTTCGGTAAGGCTCCTCTGGATTTGATGGATGAGCTGGAAAATGTGCTGGGTATCCGTTCTTATCCTATGAACTGGCCTATCGGCACTGAT
>JAFPCE010000203.1 GCA_017390245.1 Selenomonadaceae bacterium | reverse complement strand
GACTAAGTCCAGCCAAGGCTTCCTTACCTTGTTTTACCGTTTTTACTTTTGCTTTTTATCTTGATGCAATAACCAGCTTAGAGATAATCAGCGCTTTTCTTCAGCCCGCATCAGCATAAAACACAAGTCTGACAGGCGGTTGAGATACTTTCTGTCCACCTCAGCCACTGGCTCAGCCTCTGCTAAGTCCAGTACAGCTCTCTCAGCTCTTCTGGCCACTGTTCTAGCCAAGTCCAGGAAAGCTCCGCCCTGGGTTTCTCCAGCTATGAGAAAGCTGGTCATAGGTGGCAGCTCTGCATCGATAATATCAATAGTCCGCTCCAGCTCTGTTATCATAGCTTCAGTTATCATTGGCTCCTGATCCAGGCTGGCCAGATCTGACATTAACAGACCATTATTCTTCTGCAGCTGCAGCAGGCAGGCTGTAACCTTTTCATTCTGGCAAAAGGCTCTGGCCATCCCCAGAGCAGAGGACAGCTCATCTACAGTTCCATAAGACTTTACCCGCAGAGAATTCTTAGGTACTCTCTGGCCTGTATAAAGGCTGGTAGTGCCAGCATCACCAGTTTTAGTATATACACCCACGGCTGACGCCTCCTATCTAAGCTAATCCACTAAGCAAAACGCAAAATAGCAATTATTCGTAAATCTCAGTTGCATTAAAGAAAATGGCAATCTCTCTTGCAGCATTTTCAGGACAGTCAGATGCATGAACTGCGTTGTGGTTGTCGCTTTCTGCATACATCTTGCGGATAGTGCCCTCAGCAGCCTCGCTGAGCTTAGTCTTGCCGTGCAGTGCACGGATTCTTGCAATAGCATCCTCACCACGCAGCACAATAGCTACCAATGGTGCAGATGTCATAAACTCAATCAAGCCTGGATAGTATGGACGGCCAATATGCTCCTCATAATGCTTGGAAGCAATCTTCTCATCCATCTGCAGCATCTTCATTGCCAGAATATCAAAGCCCTGTCCCTCGTAAATCTTAATAATGTCACCTACATGCTTCTTTGCAAATGCATCAGGCTTAATTAATACTAAAGTTTTTTCCATTGCCATTTTCTATATACCTCTTTCGTTTTACAGCTTGTCGTACTGTTCCTTGTACTCTTGGCCAAGCCTGTAATATTTTTCTGTGGACTCCATCAGCGCCTCAATCTCATCATCACGGAGATTGCGGATAATATGCGCTGGGTTGCCATATACCAAGCAGTTATCAGGAATTATCTTGCCCTGGGTAATACAGGTATTTGCACCAATAACACAGTTATTGCCAATCTCTGCATGTCCCATAATGATACAGCCCATACCTAAAAGACAGTTATCACCAACCTTGCTGCAATGAATAATGGCATTGTGGCCGATGGTTACATTGTCACCTATCTCGATAGGTGCATCTGACATGGTATGGATAGTAGCATTATCCTGAATATTGCAATGCTTGCCTATAGTTACAGTGTTAACATCGCCACGGACTGCTGTCCCAAACCATACATTGGTGCCTTCCCCAATAGTTACCTTGCCTACAACAGCAGCATTAGGAGCTACAAAAACACTGTCATCCAGTTTTGGATTATGTTCTTTGAAAGGATAGATACCCATATAAATTCCCCCTTTAACTTCTCTTGTAGCTATATTATAGCAAATCTGCCAAATCATTTCTAGCAATGAGCTGTTAAGATATTTCCGCAGTCCCCGCTGGCCTGTTTTCCCGCAGCCATTTTTTGCAGGCGGTTAATTGTTTTCTGCGGACCCATTCCCCAGTCTGTATACCAGATAAGCCCTCTGGTGCATCATTGCCAGACACAGTCAGTATCTCGGCTGTAAGCTCATCACAGCGTTCCAGATAATATGGCAGGCCATTGTGGTCAGCACGAATAATAGCCTTAAAATCCTCCAGGGAAATATCCTGCCTGTACCTTCTAACCAGCAGCATCAAATCCAGAATCTTAGTGGCCTTTTCCAGTCTTGGGGCCCGCATGTGATGCTGAATGATAAATTCTGCCACCCTTTTCCAGCTGCCTGGCAAGGTCATGCGGCTGTTCCACTCCTGCAGCACAGGAATACCCTTTTCCTCATGGCCATAGTGATGGGGCAGAATCTCCACAGGCGTTACCCCCTTGCCTAAATCATGCACCAGACCGGCAAAGCGGGCAATAATATTATCTGTATCGTGAGCCACCCTGTCCACTACCTGCATGATGTGTTCAAAAGCATCTCCCTCTGGGTGATACTGTACTGGCTGGGTTTTGCCAATTAAGGCATGGATTTCCGGGAAAACTGCCTCTAAAAGCTGTGCTTTTTCCAGAGTACGGAAAAATACCGATGGCTTTCTAGTCTTTAAAGCCTTTTTCAGCTCCCCCAGGACACGCTCAGCAGGCTCTGATAACAGCTCCTTTTTGCAGGCAGCCATAGCCTCAATAGCCTCTGGCACAGGGTTCATCTCCAGCTGAGCTGTAAACCTGGCAGTCCTAAGAGCCCTAACCGGATCCTCAAAAAAATGCTCAGATACAGGCCTCAGCACCCCTGCCTCTATATCCTTTTTGCCCCCATAAGGGTCAATCAGCTCCCCTGTCAGAACATCCATTGCCATGCTGTTAACAGTCAGATCCCGGCGGAACAAATCATCCTCTATAGTAATATCACTGCTGCAGCTCACATCAAAGCCTCTGTAGCCAGTACCGTTTTTTCTCTCTGTACGGGCAAAAGCCACCTCACAGCAAGCATCATCTATCTTAGCCAAGAACACTGGAAAGCCCCGGCCCACCAGCTTCGCCTCAGGCATAGCAGCCCTGAAAGCAGCCTCCGTCACGCCAGTAACCACATAATCCTTATCCTGTGGCTCCTGCCCCCGCACCTTATCACGAACCCAGCCGCCAACCACATAAGCCCTGCCGCCCATCTTTGCAACAGCCTCACCAAACTCTCTCTCCGTCATCCAATCACCTCACAGGAATATAATGTTTTTTATACTATACCACAAAAATCTCCAAAATGAAAAAGCCACAGACATTACATCTGTGGCTCATCCTCATTCTATCACCTGTGCCCCATTAGGATCAATATCAAAAACCTTATATTCCGCCTTCACCTCATGCTCATCCAGCACCTTTACCATAGCTTCGCCGATTTTTTCCGCATTTTCCAAGGTAAAAGCAATGAGACATGGACCAGCACCAGAAAGACTAGCCCCCAGCGCACCTTCCATTTTAGCCGCTCTGAACACATCAAACATGCCAGGAATCAGCTTTGACCTGTATGGCTGATGCAGTGCATCATCAAAGGTACTGCGCAAAAAGCTTGTATTATCCTTGCACAACGCCGCCATCATCATAGCTGCCCTGCCAATGTTAAAAACAGCATCAGCACGGGTAATCTTCTCTGGCAGTACAGCCCTGGCAGCCTTGGTAGACAGATAAAAATCAGGAATAGCCACTACCAGCTTAAATGGCAGATGAGGCATCATGCGGAAGCACTCAGGTCTGCCGTTGCGGACAATGCTGACAGTAAAGCCGCCATAGAGAGCAGGTGCTACATTATCAGGATGCCCCTCAATATCTGTAGCCATCCGCAGCAAATCACGCTTAGTAAAAGGAGCACCAATACATTCATTAGCCGCCTTTAAACCAGCCACAATAGCTGTAGCACTGCTGCCCAGACCACGGGAAAGGGGCACTTCATTATACATTTTAATAACAGCACCCTTATAGGTATCCCCCAAATTGGCAATACGCAGCAGATTTTTAATAGAACGCCACACTATGTTACGTTCATCCGTTGGAATATTATTAGCACCAGCACCTGTTACCTCGATGGAAAGCTGTTCCTCCTCCAGCAGTGTCAGCTCTAATTCATTATATATAGTGCAGGCTACACCCATGCAGTCAAAACCCGGACCGCAATTAGCTGATGTACCTGGAACTCTTACCTTAACTGTTTTACTATTCATGGACTACCTCCAACGAGACTTATTCCGCTTCCACACGGATAACGCTGCGAATTTTATCAACAACAGCCAGACTGCTGAGAATATCTGCGGCCTTCTGCAAATGACTGTGCTTAACCACATGGGTAACAGCCACAATTTCTGCATTAGTCCCCACCATGCGGGTCTGGATAACAGATTTCAGGCTCACATTGCTGTCACCAAAGGCAGTAGCTATTGCCCCCAGAACACCTGGCTCATCCTTTACATGGAGGCGCACATAATATGATGATTCTGTATCCTCCAATGGACAGAAAGGACGCTTGTTATAGCAGGTGCAGCCAATAGGACTGGACTGGTCATTCACAATATCCCTGGCTTCACTAATAACGTCCGCCACCACTGCAGAAGCTGTTGGCAATGAACCAGCGCCCCGGCCATAGAACATAGCATCACCAATAGCATTGCCCCGCAGGAAAATAGCATTAAAGACATCCTTAACAGAAGCTAAAGGATGAGAGCTTGGCAAAAATACAGGATGTACTCTTACATTAACCCCTCTGTCACCATAATCCTTAGCCACAGCTAAAAGCTTAATGACATAGCCCAGCTGATTTGCATAGTTAATATCTGCTGGTTCAATATTAGTAATGCCCTCTACAGAAACCTGATCCAGTTGAATACGGGTATTAAAGGCAATAGAAGCTAAGATAGCAGCCTTTCTGGCAGCATCCATGCCCTCAACATCAGCAGCAGGATTAGCCTCAGCATAGCCAAGACGCTGGGCCTCCTTTAAAACAGCATTATAATCAGAGCCATCCTCAGCCATCTTAGTCAGCATGTAATTGGTAGTACCGTTGACGATACCCATAATATCGCTGATGCGGTTACCGGTGAGGCACTCCTTCAAAGGAGTAATAATAGGAATACCACCGCCCACACTAGCCTCAAAGCGGAAAGCCACATTGTGCTTTTCTGCCATATCAAAGAGGTCATGGCCAAACTGGGCCACCACATCCTTATTGGCAGTAACAACCTGCTTGCCCTTTTCCATGGCCTGCAGCATCAGCTCCCTGGATGGGTGCAGTCCCCCTAACAGCTCTATGACAATAGATATTTCAGGATCATCCATAATATCCTCAGGCCTGTTTGTCAGCTCTACCTTTTCCAGATATTCTCTTTTCTTGGTAATATCCCTTACCAGAACCTTCTTGATATGAATCCTTGCCCCAGCCTTCTGGGCAATATCCTCAGCATTCTCCTGCAGTACACGTACTACGCCAGTACCCACAGTACCGAAGCCCAGCAATCCTACATAAATATCCTTAGCCATAAAACCTGTTCTCCTCTCAGCCTTAAGCCTGACCTAATACCTCAAGGCGCTTCACACCGTCTACCATGCGCAGCTTGTCTAAAAGTGCCTCTAAATCTACAGATAAATTCGCTGTTTCAATAGAAACAGTAGCATTGGCAACACCCTGAAGCGGAATCCCCTGATTGATGGTCAATACACTGCCAGAATCATGGGAAATAGTGTTTAACAGGCTGGAAAGCACGCCCTTCTTGTGCTCTAACAGGAAGGTAAGGGTAACGATCTTATTCTCGCTGGCCTCATAGAATGGGAATACATAATCCTTGTACTTGTAATAAGCACTGCGGCTCAGCTCCATCTTCTCTACTGCTTCATTGATGGTAGCAGCATCGCCACGTTTCAGCATTTCCTTAACACGAATAGTCTTTTTGATTGCCTCTGGTAAAATCTCTTCTCTTACCAAAAAATATCCATTTTTCTTTTTCATTTTAAATCCTCCGTACACCCGAAAAAGATTTTAATCTACAGACAATGGATATTATAGCAAAGAGATACATACTTTACAATACTTTACACCCTATTTTGTAAAAATTTGTCTATTATAGGTGGATTTTTTTCCCCGTCTTGTATACTTTTACATATAAAAGGCCGTCATCCGTACATTACAGATAACAGCCTTTATATATTTTACTTATCTTTTTGCTTTGATTTTGCTTTCTGTACCATTTAACAGGCGGCTGATATTGCTCTTGTGCCTGTATATGATAAACGCTGCAGCAGCAACGCCGAAAATAATATGCGCCATAGACAGCCCCATAACAAAGGCCAGCACAGGTACTAAAGCAG
>JAFPCE010000202.1 GCA_017390245.1 Selenomonadaceae bacterium | reverse complement strand
TCATGAGCAGACCGACCAGGCTGGCCAGAACCTTGTATCTCTGGAGTTCAGTGCTGAGGGTGGCAAGAAATTCGCTGATTTAACCAGCAAGAACGTTGGCCGTACCATTGCTATTTTACTGGATGGTGAAGTACTGACTGCACCTCGTGTAAATGAAGCTATCACCGGCGGCAAGGCTGTTATCACTGGTAACAAGACCTTGGAGGAAGCACATAACTTAGCAATTCTGCTGCGCAGTGGTTCTCTGCCTGTAAAGGTTAATATTATTGAGACCCGCACCGTAGGTCCTTCCCTGGGCCAGGATTCCAAGGATAAGTCTGTATTTGCCTTTGCTCTTGGCTTAGGTGCAGTTATCCTCTTTATGGTATTGTTCTACAGATTGTCTGGTTTTATTGCTGATATCAGCTTGATGGCTTATGTTATTATGCTGCTGTTCAGCTTGAAGATGCTGGATGCTACCTTGACACTGCCAGGTGTTGCAGGTATTATCCTGTCCATTGGTATGGCGGTAGATGCTAACGTACTTATCTTTGAGCATTTTAAAGAGGAGTTCCTGAAGGGTAAAACTCTCCGTCTGGCAATGGATGCAGGCTTTAGCCGTGCCTTTACCACAATTTTTGACTCCAATATTACTACCATTATCGCAGCGGGCGTACTGTTCTGCTTCGGTACAGGCAGTATCAGAGGTTTTGCTATAACTCTGGGCTTAGGCGTTATTCTGTCCATGTTTACAGCTATTACCCTGACACAGTTTATGACTAAGAACCTCATTGCAGCCAGCCTGTTTAAGAATCCAAAGATTTATGGTATTAACAAGCTGCCAAAAGAAGAGGCTAAGGAAGGAGAGGTGAAGAACTTTGGCTAAGAAGGTACAGGAAAACTTAGTGAAAATTCCGTTTGATATCATGGGCCGTTCCAAAATCTGGTTCGTTCTCTCTCTCTTGATTATCATCCCTGGTATTTTCTGCATGTTCACTAAGGGCTTTAACTTCGGTATCGACTTTACTGGTGGTACTATTATGGATTTGCGTTTCGATAACCAGGTTACCTTAACTCAGGTGCGCGAGGTTATGAAGAGCTATAATCTGGATAATGCTACCATTCAGCTTTCTGGTGAAGCTAGCAATATCGAGGCTTCTGCTGATGTTATGATTCGTACAGCGGATTTAGAGGAAAATGAGCGCAAGGAAATCATGGACAGCCTGCGCGAACAGGTAGGTCCATACACTGTGCTCCGTGAGGAGAAGGTAGGTTCTACCATCGGTGGTGAGCTCATAACTGATGCAGTTATGGCAACTGTCCTTTCCTGGGTATTGATTGTCATCTATGTATCCTACCGCTTTGAGTGGCGCTTTGGTCTCTCAGCAATCCTGGCATTAGTCCATGATATATTGATTGTACTTAGTGTATTCTCCTTTACTCAGAAGCAGGTAGACTCCAGCTTTGTAGCGGCTGTACTGACCATTATCGGTTATTCCATCAACGATACCATCGTTATTTTCGATCGTATCCGCGAGAACATGAAGCTGCATTATCGCAAGGGCGGAGACTTGAACGAACTGTCAAACCGCAGTATTTACCAGACCTTGACTCGTTCCATGTACACTGTACTGACCTGTCTCTTTACTACCTTTGCACTGTATTTCTTCGGTGGAGACACCACCAAGGATTTCGCATTTGCATTGCTGATAGGTTTCTTCAGCGGCTGCTATTCTTCCATCTTTATCGCCAGCCCAATGTGGGTACTGCTGCGTAACATGTTTGAAGTTAAACATCACACCACTAAGAGCGACGTACAGTCCGCATAATTTGTAAACATTTAAACACTCATAGATTTTTCAGTGATTTTATCTGAAATTTCTGTGAGTGTTTTTTTATGTAAAAAATAATATTATTTTGCCATCGGTTATAAAATGGTTTATGATAAATAAAGCTGATGAAAATTAATGAAAGCCGGTGACAATATGTCTAATGCTGAAGAAATTGTTATATATTCTCCTATGGATGGTGATGTAGCTGAGCTGAGCACCTGTCCTGACCAGGTTTTTGCCAGCGGTATGCTAGGCAAGGGCGTGGTAATAATGCCAGCTAAGGGAGAGGTGGCAGCACCATGTGATGGTGTCATTGAGAGCATCTTTGATACTAAGCATGTTATAGGAATGGTAGGGGCTAATGAAGCTGAAATCCTGATTCATGTAGGATTAGATACTGTAAACCTCAATGGCGAAGGCTTTACCGTAGAAACTAAGGATGGTGCAGCGGTCCACAAGGGGGATAAGCTGCTTAATGCTGACCTTGATATCATTAAAGCAAAAGCCACCTCTGAGTGTACTTTGGTGTTAGTAACAAATCTTGCAGAAGGCCAGAATATAAAGATGCTAAAGCATGGACCTGTCAAGGCTGGAGAAGCAATTTTTGCTATATGTAAATAAAATTGCCAGAAAAAGCAGAATATTTTAAAAATGACTTGACACAAATATAGCAATTGAGCTATTATATACAAGCTGACTCACGCAAGAGACTGCAGTGA
>JAFPCE010000023.1 GCA_017390245.1 Selenomonadaceae bacterium | reverse complement strand
TTACCATGCTGTCTGGCCAGTGCAGCATAGGGGTTGGCACAAACTGCAGGGTGCGCTTGCCTAGGGAAATGCTGTCTCCTGCCTTGACAGTAACATAATCATGCTCACCATAACGGCCAGTTAAGCCCTTGAGGCCATTAGGGTCACTAGTAACGATTTTGACCCCAGGACATTGCTGCAGCATAAATGGAATACCCCCAGAATGGTCAGGCTCCACATGATTGGAAACAATATAGTCAATTTTAGCAGGGTCGATGATGTTACGGATACGGCCCAGCATCTCTAGACAAAATGGAGCTTTTACAGTATCGATGAGAGTAACCTTTTCATCAATAATCAGATAAGCATTGTAAGTAGAACCACACTCAGTGCTATAGCCATGGAAGCTGCGCATGGAATAGTCCATGGAGCCCACCCAGTAAATACCAGGCTTTATTTCAACAGGATACATAGATTAACCACCTTTCAAGAATCAATTTCAATATCATTTCTAGCAAAAATTCTCTTAACTGTCAATATATATCTTAGTAAATTAGTAAAATTTAACCGCTGAAGATTTTTATTTATAAGCTGCATGCCAAACTATTTTATGCTTTGACTGCCTTTTTCCTGATACCCAGGCTCTGCAGCCAGGTTCTAGGAGGATGATTCTCAAAGAACATAAAGATAATCGGTATAACCAGCAATGTAAATACTGTGGATGTTAAAAGACCGCCAATAATAACCCATGCCATGCTGACGCGGGTTTCTGCACCTTCTGTTACGGCTAATGCCGTTGGCAGCATGCCCACAATCATGGTAATGGTAGTCATGAAAATAGGCTTCAGTCTCACCTTGCCTGCCTCCACAATGGCATCAAAGGCACTGTAGCCCCTCTGCTGCAGTGTCATAGTGTAATCCAGCAGCAAAGTACCATTTTTCGCCACCACGCCATCCATAACCAGAATACCTATCAGTGAGTAGAGATTCAGGGTGTTATTGGTAAGCAGCAAAAACAATACAGAACCAATGAGGCCCAGTGGCAGGGAGAACATGCGGATAAACGGCGTTATTACAGATTCGTACAGCACCGCCAGCAGCATGTAAATCAGTATCATGGACATAATGAGGGCCATACCCAGCTGCATAAAGGTTTCAGTCATCTGATCTGACTGGCCTCTGAATCTGTAGGTAATGCCATCACCTAAATCCATATCCTTCAGATTGCCCTCTACCTCCTGGATAACCTCATTTAACGGCCTTGCACCGATGTTAGCACCGATAAAGATAGCACGCTGCTTATCTACACGGCGGATGGTCACAGGACCTGTACCGTATTTAATGTCAGCCACATCTCCCAGGAACATGGTTTTGCCACCAATATTTAAAGGTATGGAGGCAATATCAGATTTCTTAAAGCCATCAGCATCCTGGAAACGCACTACTATATCAGTATCCTGGTTTTCATTTAAAGGGTCATTGGCCAGGGTACCAGCATTACGGCCGGAAATAACTGAGCTTAAGGCTGTCTCCACATCACCGACGGAAACACCCATGGCACGGATTTTCTCACGGTCTACAGAAAGCTGCAGCTCTGGCATGCCCTCGATATAAGTGGTATTGACATCAGATACACTCTTGGTGTTTCTGAGCATCTCCATAACCTTGTTGGCATCATCCAGAAGTCTCTCATTATCACTGCCCCGCAGCTCCAGCATCAATGCACCACGGCCACCTCCAGCGTTGCCAATGGAAGACTGGGTTTCAACTACACGGATGGCAGCATCTGGGAAGTTCTTGGTAAACTTGCGCATTTCATCTGTTACATCCCAGACACTTCTGCTGCGCTCTGCTCTGTCATAAAGCTCTACCTTAATACGGCCTTCATAGGCATTAGGACCAACACGGGTCAGGTAATACTCTACCTCTGGAATCTCAGAAAGCTTTTCCTCTAAGGCCTGCATGGTCTTGTTGGTTTCCTCCAGAGTACTGCTGACTGGCAGCTCTGCCACAATCTGGAAACTGCCTTCATCAGTTCGGGGCATGTATTCTGCACCAATAATGCCTGTTGGTATCAGCAGCATCATGCCAATAAACATGGCTAAAGCCCCTAATAGCAGCTTTTTCTGATGATTAAAGCTGTTTCGGAGGATTTTTTCATACTTTGCTACAGCTGACTGCTCTATTTTATCCATCCACTGCCACAGCCTGTGCTTTGGCTCCTTCCAGCCATGCTTATACAGCTGGGAAGCCAGCATTGGTGTCAGGGTAAAGGATATAAACAAGGAAAACATGCCGGCAAATACTATGGTTAAGCCGAACTGCCGGAAGAACTGCCCCGTCATGCCTGTCATAAAGGCAATTGGCAGAAAGGTTACAGCATCGCACAGAGTAATGGCAATAGCTGCCATGCCTATTTCATTACGGCCGTTTTCTGCTGCTTCCTTTGGCTCCTGGCCCATTTGCAAATGCCTTACTATATTTTCCAGTACAACTATGGAGTCATCTACCAGGATACCAATACACAGGGTCATACCCATCAGTGACATCATGTTAAAGGTAAAACCGGCAATGTACATCACAAAGAAAGTGGCAATCAGGGAGGTTGGTATCGCTACCATAACCGCTGCTGTAGAGCGCCAGCCCCTTAAAAACAGAAACAGTACCAGGCCAGTGGTACACAGGCCCTCTACCAGCGTTCCTAACGTATTGTGCAGAGATGCTTTAACGTAATCTGCATCATTGCTGACTACAGTAAATTTATAATCTGGATTATCCTTGCGCAGCTTGTCCAGCTTTTCCAGAATGTTATCTGCAGTTTCTACCACATTGGCATTACTATTTTTATATACTTCAACATTAACTGCTGCCTCACCATTGACACGAGCGTAGCGGCGTGCTCTGGCATCGTGATGCTTCACATTGGCAAAGGCTGTCAGGGGAATTTGCTGCTGCTGGGCGTTGGTCACAAATAATTTCTCAATTTCGCTGGCATACTTATACTGGGCTACCATGCGGACATCAGATTTCGTGGTATCAGTATAGATAGTACCTGATGGCATCAGCTGGTTATTTTTCTTAATGGCTGACACCACATTATCCATGGACAAATTGTATACCGCCAGCTTGTCCTTGTTAACCTCTACGGCCACCTCTTTATCAATACCGCCCCGGATCTCTATTTCTGATACGCCGCCAGCCTGCTGAATAACCTCAGTAAACTGGTTATCAACCTTGGAATATATAGTTGACAGCGACTCATTACCTGTTACAGCTATCTCAATGATTGGCTCATCATTTTCATCATGCTTAATAACTACTGGCTCATCGGCTTCATCCGGCAGCTGATAACGTATGGATTCTACCTTTTTAGTGGCATCAATAGCCGCTGCATCTGCATCCTGGTCAAATTCAAGCTCCACAGACACACGGCCTCTTTCGTAGCTGGCTGAGGATGACATGCGCTTCACGTTGGAAAGGGATGACAGGGCATCCTCTACAGGTTTAACTACCTGCTGCTCTACAGATTCTGCACTGGCACCTGGATAACGGACAAATACAGAAATGTATGGCGTGTTAATGGCTGGCAAAAGCTCAACGCCAATGCGGTAAAAGCTGAACAGGCCCAGTACTACAAAGAAGGCTACTATCATGGATATGCCTACAGGCCTGCTGATGGAAAAGCGTGTTAAATTCATTATGCTCCTGCCTTTCCATCCTCATCCTTGAGGGTGACAGTCATGCCGTTTTGCAGCCTGTCCTGATTAGAGGTAACGATAATATCTCCTTCCTTAACACCAGAAAGGATTTCGGCTTCTTCGTCATTTAAGAGGCCTATGGTCACTACGCGCTCTTCTACAGTCTTAGTTTCTGGGTCATATACATAAACCTTGGTTTCGCCGTTTTTGGACATAATTGCTTCCTTTGGCACGCAAAGTGTATCTTTACGCTGCATTATATCAATGGCAGTTTTTGCAAATAAGCCTGCCTTGACAGCTGATTTAGACACATCCAGGGATATTCTGGCGGTGAAGGTTTTGCTGTCACTGGTCATGGCAGGACTGACGTACACCAGCTTACCGGAATATGTCTGTCCCATGGCATCAATAGTGACCTGCACAGGCATGCCAGCCTCCAGAATAGCTGCATCGTTTTCTGACAATGCACAGTCCACATACACATGGCTGTTATCTACCAAAGTCAGCACCTTGCTGCCTGGAGAAAGATAACTGCCTACTTCTACATCTCTGTAGCCAATAATGCCATCTCTTGGAGCACGGATAATCATATCATTACGCTGCTTCTGCAGGGCTTCTACAGCATATTTGTTTTTTGCAGCATTTAACTGCTTGGAACGGACGCTGGCTGGAACGATGCCATCATTCTGATTTTCCAAGGAGTCAAAAGCTGCCTTGGCAGTAACATACTGATTTCTGGCATTATCTAAGGTATCCTGGGAAATAGCACCGATAGAGTACAGATACTGCTGTCTCTCATAGTGTTTTTTCTCAATATCATAGGCTGCCTCTGTTTTTAAATAATTGGCATAATATGACGCCTGCTCTGTGGTTGCATCAGCTCCCGATGCCTCTGCAGCAGCCTGTCCCTGGGCTATGGCAATATCCAGGTCTCCAGTATCCTGTACCAGCAGAATCTGGCCTTCCTTTACCTTGTCCCCCAGCTGTACATTGACACTGGTCACCTTGCCTGCATACTTTGGTGCCAGCACTACAGTGGCATCAGCTATAGTCTGTCCTGAAAGCACAATATGGCGCATCATATCACCACGCTTCAGCTCCATAACAGACACCTGTGGATTGGTTTTAGTTTTTTCCTTGCCCCCCATATTGTTAACAGCTCTGTAGGCTACTATGGCAATTATCATTATCAGAAATATGGCCGCCATAGCTAACAATTTGTTCTGGCGAATTTTTTCTCTCATGTATACTTCCCCGCTCTGACTTTGTTACTTTTTTCCTTGTTCTGTGTAATTTATTAATATTTCTGGATAACAGACAGCACTTCATCTATTGACTTGATTTCATGCTCTGTTACAACCGTTACATGTTTTTCTAAGCCCTGGGGATTGAACCAGCAGGTATGTATTCCTGCATTGTTGCCGCCCCGCATATCACCAGTTAAGGAATCTCCCACAATGATGATTTCACCCTTATCATAATTGCCTATTTCCTGAAATACCTTCTGGAAAAACCTCTTATCTGGCTTGTCATATCCTGCTACCTCAGAAATATAAATGCCATCAAAGAGCTGGTCCAGGCCGCTGCGCTTAAGCTTAATATCCTGAGCCACCTTAGTGCCATTAGTTACAGCGTATTGTCTGATGCCGGCCTGCTTTAAGGCTTCCACCGTTTCCTTTGCCTTAGGGAAGAAGTGCACTTCATCGCCTAAACGCACCTGGTATTCCGCATTAAAGGGCTTTGCTAAGGCAGTATCAATGCCATATTTACCAAAAAATTCCTCAAAGCGCTGCACCAGCACTTCTGCCTTGGTGATTTCTTTTCTTTCCAGTGCTTCCCAATATTTGCGGTTAATGGCACTATAATCCTCCAGCATAGCGTCTGTACAGTCCCCTGGACAGATTTTCTCAAAGCTGCTCAAGAGAGCATGGCGTTCTACTGGCCGGAAATCCAGCAAAGTTCCATCTATATCCCATAAAATAACTTTTATCATAAATTAACCTTCTTCCTG
>JAFPCE010000201.1 GCA_017390245.1 Selenomonadaceae bacterium | reverse complement strand
ATGATATAGACCTCGTATCTGCCATTAACAGGAGCAAATTTCACTGTCTCCCTCAGCTCACGGATTTCATCAATACCGCGGTTAGAAGCAGCATCGATTTCAAACACATCCATGGTACTGCCATTATTAATCTGCTGGCAGGCCTCACATTCATTACAAGGATTAGGAGTAGGTCCCTTTTCGCAGTTTAAAGCCTTCGCCAGAATTTTTGCCGTACTGGTTTTACCAGTACCTCTTGGGCCAGTAAACAAATAAGCATGCCCGATTCTGCCTGAATTAATCGCATTAGAAAGAGTCCGGCTCACATGCTCCTGCCCCACCAGCTCATCAAAACCACTAGGCCGCCACTTTCTATACAAAGCCACATACGCCACAAAATCACCGCCTCAAAAACTTTTCCCCTTATTATACCACATCCCCCAGCAGCTATGAGCTGTCTTTCTTCAGTCATACTATTATAAAGCAGGCTGAACTAACCCCAGAAGGTGAGGGAGCAGACTGCTTTTCGTATATGAGCCCTTCTTCTTTCCGCAGGAAAGGCAATCCATAACTAAAAGCTATAAATCTGCCGGCTTGTGAGACGCCAGTTAGCTGCATTTTTAATGCAGCCTGGCGCCCTGCAGAGAATGCACTAAATTCCATTATGGATTGTTTAAGGGCGAATGAAGAAAAGTACGTCTGTCCCGAGCCATGGTACTATATATAGACTGTACTAAGCATCCTATACATCTATCTAACCCGACTATCTTTTTATCAATTATTTAATAAATCAGAGCACAAAAAAAGACAGCTCATAGCTGCCCTCTCCCTTCTTTTTAACGTCGGACCACAGTCCCCAGGCACCCTCACGGCACAGGCAACGATTCACTTATCGCTGCTATCTTCCGATCCTGACGAGGTTCATGAGATTGCCTTGCGCGAGACCAAGACACTGCAGTCCGACCTTAAAAAGCACTTATTTTTAGATAAAAAAATGGCGGAGAGTGAGAGATTCGAACTCTCGGTACAGTTTCCCGTACACACGCTTTCCAGGCGTGCTCCTTCAACCACTCGGACAACTCTCCACGTTTGAATTATAAAAAATATATTCAGTTGTGTTGCATATCAGCAACGAAATAAATATTACCATGTTTACAAAACACTGTCAACACTTTTTTAAAAAATTTTCAAATAAAAACCGCCTTCCCCTTCCAGCCTCTGCCGCAAAAAGAGAAAGCGGTATTCTTTTTCAATAAGCTCACAATTTAAAACATGAATCCATCATTAGACAGATACAAGGCAAATCGTCCAAAATCTGTCACCACATTTACTGTATAAATCTGGCCGCCCTTTGGCAATAAATCCATAACAGTATATGGCATGTCCAAATCCATATCCAGATTGCTCCCGGACATATTAACAATATAGAGTCCATTTAACACATTGTAAAACTCCTCTACGCTGTCAATAGTCATTTCATTCACATCATCCAGAGCTTCATTGCTGTAACGGGCAGCCATCTCCACCATAATCTCTGGTGACATGCTGTAGCCCACGGTTAAGGCCATAGCTCCGCCCATGCTCTGATATGTAAGGTATTGCTTTTCCAGCTGTTCTGCAGGAGCTGCTACCAGTACTGCGTCCGCCTTCATAAAGCGCTGCAGTGTGCTGACAAACAATTCCATGTAGTCACCAATATACCCCAGCTCTGTCTCTTCCAGATTACTAGCTGCATATACCTGCCGCATTACTTCATAAACAGGATGGCAATCCTGCTTCTGGCTGCTGGCAAAGAACTCTCCCAGCTGAGGCAAATCTACTAACCCCTGATCAAACACTACCTGAGCTACGCAGGCATCCCTGTCTGGTTCAGCCTTCTTCACAGCATCCAGCTGCATCACTGTCAGGTACTCCTTGTCCAGAGCTGCCCTTTCAAAGCTGTCAGCTTCCTTCAGTTCCGCTGCCTGTCTGCCATCCAAATACCCCATTTGCAAGGCCGTCATATAAAGCTGTGGTGACACCTGCAATGATTCAGCTAAAATAGCCGCTGCATTATCAGTGGTAATGATTCCAGCATTTAGCAGATATTGAGAAAAAAACTTATTTGTCATTTTCCTCAACCTTTCTTCTGATACGCTCAACCGCCTGTTTGATCTGTTCACTACCATAAGGCTTCTGAATGAAATCCAGTGCACCCAGCTCCAGTGTTTGTTTCAACTTCTGTGTTGTGCCTGCAGAAGAAAGCATAATTATAGGTAATTCAGGACTAACCTCTTTAATAACCTGAAGAGCCTCTATACCGCCTACCTCGGGCATAACAATATCTAAAATAACGCCATCTGGTTGTTCCTTCAAATCCTGCATAATAGCTTCCTTGCCATTTTCCGCCTCAATGACCTCACATCCCAACTCTTCCAGCTCTCCACGAAGTTTTTTACGCAGCAGCTTGGAATCATCTGTTACGAGTATTTTCAACTTTTCAGCCAACCCCAACACCTCCATTAACCTATCGTTATGTAAAATTATACCATAATTTTGTTGCAGTGCAATATATAAAATTTATCATTGCTACGGTTTAACCTATATTTTTAATAATACACTTAAAGGCTGTATATTATTGTATTTTTATTACATATATGCTAATCTATTGCATAGTATAAAATGCCTATATAATAATATGTAGACTTTGTATACCAAGGTGATTTGAACTACATACAAAATTATGCATAAATATTATTTTTATTTATAGTTAGAGGTGATTATTCATGAAAAATTTTGTCTTTTTATCCCCAAACTTCCCAGAAAATTACTGGCGCTTCTGCCGTGAGCTGAAGAACAATGGTCTCCGTGTCCTAGGTATTGGTGACTGCCCTTATGAGAACCTTTCCCAGAATTTAAAGGACAGCCTGCACGAATATTACAAGGTAGACAATCTGGAAAATTATGATGCGGTCTATAAAGCCATGGGTTACTTCATTCACAAGTACGGCCGCATTGACTGGCTGGAATCCAATAATGAGTACTGGCTGGAGCGTGACGCACACCTGCGCACTGACTTTAACATTATCACCGGACTCCAGGTGCAGGATATACCACCTATCAAATACAAATCAAAAATGAAATCCCACTATGCCGAATGTGGTATTCCAGCTGCCCGCTACCACCTGGTACAGGGCTATGATGATGCCAAGGCCTTTATTGACAAGGTTTCCTATCCAGTTGTAGTAAAGCCTGATAACGGCGTTGGTGCTACTAATACCTATAAGATTGCCAATGATGATGAGCTCCGCCATTTCTTCAAGGAAGTGCAGGCCACTGGTGATACCCACCAGTATATTATGGAGGAGTTTGTCCGGGCTGAAGTAAACAGCTACGATGCCATTATCAATTCCCAGGGAGAGCCTATTTTTGAAACTGGCAATGTAACTCCTATGAGCATTATGGATATCGTTAATCAGAACGATAACAGCGTTTTCTACATAGTAAAAGAGCTCCCTGAAGACATCCGCCGTGCTGGCCGTGCCTGCATCAAGAGCTTTGGTGTTAAGAGCCGCTTTGTTCACTTTGAATTTTTCCGCCTGACTGAAGATATGGATGGCTTAGGTAAAAAAGGTGATGTTATCGGCCTGGAGGTAAATCTCCGTCCAAGTGGTGGCGTTACTCCAGATATGATTAACTTCGCCCACAGCACTGATGTGTACAAAATCTGGGCTGACATGATTGCCTTTGATCACTCCACTAAGCCAACAGGTCCTGATTACTACTGCATTTTCTCCGGCCGCCGCAACGGCAAAAACTTCCGTCTCACTCACCAGGATCTGCTGAACAATTATGGCTATGCTATTAAAATGCACGGCCCTGTACAGGAAGCATTGTCCGGTGCTATGGCCAACTACATGTATTTAGCTAACTTCTCCACCAAGGAGGAGCTGGATCGCTTCTTTGCTGATTCCGTAGCTGTCTGGTAAATTTCAGCCAGAAAGCATTTCATAGCACCCTATAGTTCATGACTTACGCTACGGTGAAGGTATTCATACAATCTGTTAAAATTGTACCATGATACATGCTCCCAGACCATCTGCCTGCAGTCTTGCTTCTGGATGATCATAAAGACAGACTAGCGAGCCTTGCGGTACGGCAATAGCCAGATTCTCGCAATGAATCTGCAATTTTGTCCCATAAGCATATAAAAACGTGCTTTTTCCCTGCTTTATCCGTACAGGAAACTTTTCTATGGCCTGTACCACTGGCATAGTTCCTGTACCTTTTCGCACCATTACATTAAAATCCCTGCAGGTGCCATGGCTTTTTGTGGCAATGCCACCATCAAAAGAATACTGTGCATAAGGTGTTAATCCTATCCCTGCATCACTGCTGTGGTGCAGGGATATTTTTCCTTCTAGCAAAAGCAAAATACGCTGATAATCTGGTAGTGGCGTAAAATCACTGGTTCTTGTTTCCACTGTGGCGGTACTAAGCCTCAATTCAAAATCCCGCCCAGCATAGCTGCTGTTCTCTGGTGCAATATAAAGCTCCCTAGTTTCACCCCCAGACCAGCGGGTCACTCTTTGCTCTACTGGCAAAATCAACTTATATTTCATATATACTGCCTCTTAATTCACATGCACAATTTCCCCGTTCTTAATAACGGTTTTTACCAGATTTATACCGGTTTTATAGGAAAGATATCTGTAATCCGGAACATCCAGCAGTACAATATCTCCCTGTTTTCCCTTTTCAATACTGCCTATGAAATCTGCTCTGTTAATAGCCGCCGCTGCGTTGAGAGTGCAGGCTGTCAGAGCCTCTGCTGCCGTCATGTTCATGGCGATAACAGCCAGCCCGAATATCAATGGCAATGAATAGGTGTAACAGCTGCCTGGATTAAAATCACTGGCCAGGGCTACTGCTGCCCCAGCCTCCAGCAAACGCCTTGCAGGTGCAAAAGCCTTGCGCATACAAAAGGCAGTAGCTGGCAACAGCACTGCCACTGTATCACCAGCCCCCAGCCTGGCAATATCTGCATCGCTAATTGCCAGCAGATGGTCAGCAGAAACAGCACCTAAGGTGCATCCCAGTCCTGCTCCCCCAGTGGAAGTCATTTCATCAGCATGAAGCTTAATAGCAAAGCCCATATATTTAGCAACTGCCAGCAGTCTTTCACTTTCCTCATTAGTAAAGACGCCCTTTTCGCAAAATACATCCACAAACTCTGCCAGCTTTTCCTTCTTAATAACAGGCAGCACCTCATCTATAATCCACTGGATATATTCTCCGCTTCGTCCCTTATACTCTGGTGGTACAGCATGAGCCCCCAGATAGGTCCGTACAATATCCACCGGCTGTTTTTCCTGCAGCTGTCCCATAACCTTAAGCAGCTTCAGCTCTGTTTTTAAATCCAGACCATAGCCGCTTTTGCCTTCAATGGTGGTATATCCCAGAGACAGCATAGAAGATAAGGTATTCATGCCTATACGAAGCAATTCTTTTTCGCTGGCCTGGCGGGTATGCTGCATAGTGCTGACAATACCACCGCCTCTGGCTAAAAGCTCCATATAGGGAACCCCCCTTAGCCTGGCATCAAATTCCTCTGCTCTGGCGCCGCCAAAGAGGAAATGGGTATGGGGATCCACGAAGCCTGGCACTGCACACTGGCTCTGGGCATCTATCACCTTCAGCTCTTCATCACTGGCCACAGCACGCTGTGTCAGTTCTTGCGAATCTCCTACCTCCCAAATTCTGCCATCCTTTATCCAGATAGCAGCATCAGTATACAGCCTGATATCTCCCATGGCCTCTCCCTTTCTGGCTGCAAAACCTACAGGAGTGGCCACCTGGGCTAAATTACGTATTAATAAGCTTTTCATATAATTGCTCCTTGCAGGCACAAGCTTTAAGCAAAATATTTTGCCACTGCACTGGCTACTAAAGCTTCATCGGCCAGACATGGTTCAGTAATATGGCTTTCCTCGCCGTAAGCTTCATTGTATTTATGAACAGTTTCCATAGAATGAGGGCAGCGGGACCAGCTGCGTCTTGCTACACCGCCCATAACATCCCACAGCAGAGCACTTTTTATTATCTCATCTACCCGCTCACTGCCATCTAATACCAGGCCAAAGCCGCCGTTAATGGACTTGCCAATGCCAACACCGCCGCCATTATGCAATGCACACAGGCTCATGCCTCTGGCCGCATTACCGGCGTAGCACTGTACTGCCATATCAGCCATCACATTGCTGCCATCCTTGATATTAGCTGTTTCACGGAATGGAGAGTCAGTACCGCTGACATCGTGATGATCTCTGCCCATCATAACAGGGCCGATTTTGCCATCCCTGACCAGTTCATTAAATTTCAAGGCAATACGCATACGGCCTTCAGCATCCTGATAGAGGATTCTTGCTTTAGTACCAACTACCAGCTGGTTCTTCTCTGCATCCCTTATCCAGTTGTAGTTATCTCTGTCCTGATAACGGCGGTCTGGGTCAATACAGCTCATGGCAGCATGGTCAGTTGCCAGCAGGTCCTCATTCTTGCCACTGAGACATACCCAGCGGAATGGTCCATAGCCATAGTCAAAAAGCTGTGGTCCCATAATATCCTCTACATAGGAAGGGAGAATAAAACCATCCTTATCATCAATGCCATTCTTGGACAATTCCTTGACGCCAGCATCATATACAGATTTTAAGAAGGCATTGCCATAATCAAAGAAGTAAGTTCCCTTATCCACACAGGCCTTAATCAGCTCATAATGATGCTTCAGGGATTTATCCACCAATGCCACAAAACCATCTCTGTCCTTAGCCAGCATTTCTGTACGCTGCTCAAAGGTCAGTCCCTGAGGGCAGTAGCCTCCATCATATACGGCATGGCAGGAGGTCTGGTCACTCATTAAATCCACATGAATATCATTTGCCACCACATATTCCAAAAGGTCCACAATATTGCCATGATAAGCAATAGATACAGCAGTCTTATCCTCAAGATGCTTTTTAGCTGCCGCAAATACCAATGGCAGCTCCTCATAGCTTTCATGGACCCAGCCCTGGCTCAATCTGGTTTCAATGCGGGATTTATCCACCTCAGCTATAATGCCAACACCGCCAGCTATTTCAGCAGCCTTTGGCTGAGCCCCGCTCATGCCGCCCAGTCCAGAGCTGATAAAGAGATGGCCTGCCAGATCACCGTCATTGGGAATGCCTAAATGCATACGGCCTGCGTTTAACAAAGTATTGTAAGTACCATGGACAATACCCTGAGGCCCGATGTACATCCAGCCGCCAGCAGTCATCTGGCCATAGTTAGCTACACCCATCTCCTCAGCGATTTCCCAGTCCTTCTGGTTGTCAAACATGCCCACCATCAGCGCATTGGTAATAATAACCCTTGGTGCTTCTGGCTTGGATTTAAACAGCCCCAGAGGATGTCCCGACTCCACCACCAGAGTCTGATGATCCGTCATAATCTGCAGATATTTTTTAATCAAGCGGTACTGCAGCCAGTTCTGGCAGACACTGCCAGTTTCACCGTAGGTAACCAGTTCATAAGGATATAATGCCACCTCAAAATCAAGGTTATTGTCAATCATCACCTGGAAGGCCTTGCCTTCAATGCAGTTGCCCTCATATTCATCAATGCTGTGGCCATAAATCCGCCCAGCTGGTCTGAACCGGTAAGCATAAATACGTCCATAAGTCGTCAGCTCCTGCAGAAACTCTGGAATCAGCTTCTCATGCAGACTTGGGTCTACATAGCGCAATGCATTCTTTAAGGCTGTCTCCGTCTGAGCCTGGGTTAAATGAAAGCCTCTGGAAGGTGCTCTGCGGATGCCTGGCTCAAACTCTGGCATCTCTGGTAAAACCTTTTCTGGTGCAATTGCAAAACGCTGCTTCATATCCATAATCAACATCCCCTATAAAATCTACAAAATCTATAAAAAACATAATTAACTAAATTGCTTAAACATCACTGTTCTTCCAAATACTCCATGGTGGCATGAACACGGGCCAATACCTCAGACTCGCTTACACCCATGAGTTTTCCTTCTACCACAGTGTCCTGACCATTAACCATAACCCGGTCAATAGCAGTAGGCTGCAAAGAGTATACCAGGTTTGGCAAAAACTGCTGGTTGCTGCTTAGTGGCTGCATGGAAAAATCATCCAGCTTGATGCCCACAAAATCAGCATATTTCCCTGGCACTATGTCACCAACTGGCAGGTTCAGTGCCCTGGCACCGCCAGTAGTGGCCATTTTCCAAGCATCATCATATTTCACGCACAGTGCATCTAACGTTTTTGCCTTTTGCAAAATTGCCACCATACGGGCTTCCTCAAAAACACTAATGCGGTTATTACCACAGGCGCCATCGCTGCCTAAGGCAACTGGCACTTGATTTTTCATATAAGCTGGAATATCTGTAATGCCATCTGCCAGGAACATATTGCTGGATGGACAATAGATAAGCTGTGCTTTAGCCTCTCCCATCAGCTCAATTTCCTCATGCTCCAGCCATACGCCGTGGATAATATTCAGTCTTTTATCCACTACCCCCAGCTTGTGCAGCAGCCGCAGCGGAGTTGTGCCAAATTCCTTTTTCACCTGCTCCACCTCAAAGCGTTCCTCAGAAACATGAATGTGCATAGGCGTATTGTATTTCTCTGCCAGCTCATGGCCTGCCTGCACCATTTCTGGTGTAGCAGCATGAAGGCTGTGGGGAGCTGGAATAACCTTGGCCATACCGCCCTTATATTTCTGCATCAGCATTTCTGTATTAGCTGCAGCAGTCTTTACATCCTCCACATAGCCCTTAGGTGCACCATCCCAGTCATACATGGTACGGGCCAATACCAAGCGGATGCCAATATCCTTCGCTGCCCTGATAACAGCCTCATCACCAGCAATACCGTCATTGTGGAGATAAAAGAAATCACATACAGTAGTAACACCGCACTTCATCATCTCGGCAAAAGCAAATAACGCTCCTGTATAAATATCCTTGGGCCGCATTAATGGTGAATACTTGTACAGTGACTCATCACGCCAGGTCAGAAATGGCTGGTCAGCGGCAATGCCCCGCAAAAGGCTCTGAAAGCTGTGGTTATGAGCGTTCACCGTTCCAGGCACTAAAGCTAAATTGCGCCAGTGTTCCACCTTAGCATCTGGATAGCTGGCCTGCAAAAGTTCCAGAGTATCTGTTGCCACAATTCTGCCAGCTTCTATATATACAGCTCTGCCCCAGGCCAGCCTGCCGTCTAGCAATATAGCTGCCGGAGCAATAATTTTCTTTTCTATACGTCTTTCCATCAGCTAAGCCTCCTGTCTAACAAAAGCACTGTATCTAAAAGCACCTGGGCTGCAATAGTAATTTCCTCTTTCCTGGTATGCTCCTTTGGACAATGGCTGTAGCCGCCTGTGCTTTGCACAAACAGCATACCTGCCGGTACCAGCCGGGCCATATTGGCTGCATCATGGCCTGCCATGCTGACTAGCTGCCGTGCTGGATTTGATCTGCCTGCTGCCGCCTCACACATAGCAGCTATTACCTCTGCATCCATAGGAATTTCCGACTGATTCAGCTGCAGATTCCGCTTTATCTCTACCCCGCGCCTTTTAGCTATATAAGCTATGCTGCTGCCTAAAATCAGCAGTGCTTCCTGTCTTTTCTGTGGGTCAGCAGTCCTTAAATCCAATGACAGCCGTACTTCACCTGGAATTATATTGGAGGCATTGGGGCTGACCTCCACATGGCCCACGGTTACAGCCACGCCCTCTAACTGTGGCTTTTTTAGCAAATCCTCTACAGCTAAAATCACTTCAGCTGCTGCAGCTAAGGCATCACGGCGATGCTTATACAAGGTAGTACCAGCATGATTGGCTTCACCCTTAACAACTATGGTTTCTCTATATATGCCTGTAATGGCACTGACGGCAGCTACTGCCTGATGGCTGTCGTAGAGATGCCGTCCCTGTTCAATATGACACTCTAAAAATGCTGCAGCAAAGCCTTCTGGCAGGCGCGCACTTTCCACATTTTCCGGAGCACCGCCCAGTCTTGCCAGGGCCTTAGTTAAAGGCTCACCTGTCACGCTGTGGCTAAAGCTGTCAATTTCCTTCTGACCCCACCGGCCGCACAGCACCTTGGAGCCTAAGGTTGAAACCCCATAGTCATTAGGCTCTTCTCCTGTAAAGTTAATCAGCTGCAATGGATGCTGTAATGCTGCCTTATTTTCTAATAGTGTCTGCACCACTTCCGTAGCCATCAGCACCCCTAATGCTCCATCGTATTTGCCGCCATCTGGCACAGTATCGCTGTGAGAGCCCATAACTATAGGCTTTTTGTGCTTAAAAGCTTCTATATTTATGTCCTTCTGGCTGCCCCACATATTAGCCATGGCATCCAGGGTAACCTCTAAGCCCAGCTCATTCTGCCAGCAGCTTTGCAGCCACTGCCTGGAAGCTTCATCAGCAATGCTTCCCAAAGGACGGTCCATACCGCCGTGATTATTCTGGCCAAATTGTGCCAGAGTTTCCAGCCTTTCCATCAGCCGTCTGGCATTTATTTCTATTTTTCCTGCTGTGCCTTGCACTATATTATTTCCCATGCTGCCACACCCTTTTCTTTCATAATATCTTCAGCCTTCGCTATCAGGCTTTACCGAAAGCTGAAGATATCATCCCGCCCGGAGGCGGGAATCAATCTTTGTCTTATGCTAGTCTACAGCATATTATGTAAAAAGCTTCTGGTCCTTTCCTGCTGTGGATTGCCAAATACCTCTTCCGGAGTACCCTGCTCCACAACAAAACCATCAGCCATAAACATAACCTTATTGGCTACCTCTCTAGCAAAATTCATCTCATGAGTTACCACCAGCATAGTCATGTGCTCCTCAGCCAGCTGCCGCATGGTCCGCAGCACCTCGCCAGTCAGTTCTGGATCAAGGGCACTGGTAGGCTCATCAAACAGCATGATTTCCGGCTGCATGCACAATGCTCTGGCAATAGCCACGCGCTGCTGCTGGCCGCCAGACAGCCTGCCAGGATAGCTGTCAGCCTTATCAGATAACCCTACCTTCTCCAGCAGGCTTTGTGCCAGTGGCAGGATTTCTTCCCTGGATTTCTTTTGTACCAGCATAGGTGCTTTTATGAGATTTTCCATAACCGTCATGTGTGGGAAGAGATTAAACTGCTGGAACACCATGCCCATATACCCCAGGAATTTTCTTTCTTCCTTGGGCGATACATAGCTGGCACTGCCATAGCCATCATCAGTAGCAAAGGTTTCACCTACTACCTCTATAGTACCGCTGTCAATGCTTTCCAAATGATTAAGGCACCGCAGCAAGGTGGATTTGCCTGAACCGCTAGGTCCGATAATGGCCAGCACTTCGCCTTTTTTTACATCCAAATCAATATTTTTTAAAACTGTATTTTCACCATAGGATTTTCTTATATTGCGCATCCTTACCATGTAGTCTTTCTTTGCCATGGAAATTCCTCCTTATCAGCCGATACAGCCAGTCAATTACATCAAAGCTCATACCGGCCAAAATGATCCTCCAGCCGTTTAAATACCCAGGTTAACACAAAGGTCATGCCCAGATAAAAGCAGGCTGCCACCACAAAAGGCGTCATATCAAATTCTCTCTGGACAATGGTTCTGGCCGCTCTCAGCAAATCATTCATGGCTAAGATATAGATTAAGGATGTGTCCTTAACCAGATTAATGGTTTCATTGCTCATTGGCGGTAAAACCCTGCGTACCATCTGAGGAATTATAATGTGCCACATAGTCTGTGGATAGGTCATGCCCAGCATGTGAGCCGCCTCATACTGGCCCTTGTTAATAGACTGGATGCCTGCACGGAAAATCTCCGCAAAGTAGGCTGTATAATTCAAGGTAAAGGCTAAAAGCGCTGCTGCAATATCCGGCAGCTTAATGCCTGCCAATGGCAGGGCAAAATAGACGAATAACAGCTGCAGCATCAGCGGTGTGCCACGCATCAGCCAGATATACACCTCCAGCACCATGCGTACGATACGAAACCTCGATAAACGGCCCAGGGCTGCAATAAGACCTAAAGGTAAAACCAGCACAAAGGTCAGGAGAAAAATCTCCAAGGTTACGCCTGTGCCCTCAAGCAAAGGTGTTATATAATGTCCCAGCTCATTCATCCAAATGCCCCCTCATTGATTAATCCTTTTTATTTAGTGATATCCTTAGCAAACCATTTCTCAGAAATCTTAGCCATGGTGCCATCCTTCTTCATCTCGTTTAAGACCTTCTGAATCTCATCATGCAGTGCCTGGTCGTCCTTCCTGAAGCCAATACCGAAGGAGCTTACAGGACCAACAACTACCTCCAGGCCCTCCAGCTTTTCAGGATGCTTGCTCATGTAATACCGGCCAGTAATCTCATCGCAGACAATAGCATCTAAGCGGCCAGTTTCCAGATCCATGAAAGCGGAAATGTAATCAGAATACTTTTTCACATCCTTCATGCTCTTCTTAAAGGAATCGTTGGCATCAATATACTCTTCTGCAGTACCACCGCTCTGGGTACCCACAATCTTGCCTGCCAGATCCTCTGGCTTGGTAACAGTAGCTGCCTTACCCTTCTGCACAAAGACAATCTGGCGGTTATCCATATATGGATCAGAGAACATCATGTTTTCCTTGCGTTTTTCCGTAATATCCAGGCCATTCCACAGCACATCTACACGACCGCTTTTCAGCTCTGCTTCCTTGCTATCCCAGTCAATTGCCTTAAATTCTACAGGACGTCCCAAACGCTTAGCAGCCTCCTTGGCTACATCAATGTCAAAACCATCGATTTCATTATTTTCATTTTTAAAGCCCATTGGCGGATAATTATCATCCAGACCTACAACTATGGCCTTTGTTTCCTTTGCAGGCTTTTCTGCTGCCTGATTGCCGCAGCCAGCTACAGCGCCAATGGCAAAAACGATACCCAGACCTAATGCTAACAGTTTTCTCATTTTCATAATTCTTACCTCCTATTGCATAAACACATATATAGATAAAAGGATATGCCAGAGCAAATCCTGCTGTTGTCCTGTGCCTGCCAGTTAAATTACATGCCGGCAATACCAGTATCAATACCAATATGTAAAGCTCCCACAGCCTCTTCTGCTGCTGCCACCAGCTTGCCGCTGGCAATGAAATCATGTAATTTGCGAATCTCTGGTGACAGGAATCTGTCCTTATCCAGATGTGGCAGAATATCACGAATAGCCTTATGCACAGCGCCTGTGCCCTTGCCTGGCAAAAGCGGTGCTAAGAAGTCAATGCCCTGGGCTGCTGCCATAACCTCAATGGCCAGTACGTTAACCACATTGTCCAGAATCTCATCTGCCTGCCGGGCTGCAATAGTACCCATGCTGACGTGATCCTCCTGATTAGCAGAGGTTGGAATGGAATCTGCACTGGCTGGATGAGTCAGCACCTTGTTTTCCGATACCAGTGAAGCGGCTACATACTGGGTAATCATGAGACCGGAATCCACGCCAGGGAAAGCTGTTAAGAAAGCAGGTAAATCACTAAGATGCATATCCAGCAATCTGTTAGTACGTCTCTCAGAAATATTGCCCAGCTCAGCAATAGCCAGCTTTAAATAGTCCATTACCAGAGCAATTGGCTGGCCGTGGAAGTTACCACCGGAAATAGCCTCACCAGTTTCTGGCATGATAATCGGATTATCTGTTACGGCATTGATTTCAGTAGTTAAAGTGCAGGTTGCCTGCAGCAGTGCTTCCTTGGATGCACCATGCACCTGTGGCACACAGCGAAGTGAATAAGCATCCTGAACCTTCTTGCAATGAATATGGGAAGCTATAATGGCGCTGTCACTTGTGAGAGCCAGCACATTATCTGTAGTAGCCAGTTGTCCTGGATATGGCCGTACTTCACTGATGCGCCTGTCAAAGGCTGCCCTGGTACCCTTTAAAGCCTCCAGGCTTAAGGCAGCAACCACATCAGCTGCCTTCATCATGTTCACTGCCTTATGCCATACAATACAGCCAACAGCAGTCATTATCTGAGTACCATTAATCAGTGCCAGTCCCTCTTTGCCACTTAAGACAATAGGTTCTAACCCTGCCCTGTCCAGGGCCTCTTTACCGCTTACCAGCTCACCATCAACGTAAGCCTCGCCTTCCCCCAGCATAACCAGCACCATGTGGGAAAGTGGTGCTAAATCACCGCTGGCACCAACTGAGCCCTTGCAGGGAATAGCTGGTGTAATGCCCTTTGCCAGGAAGGTCAGCAGCATTTCCACTGTTTCCAGCCTGATACCAGAATATCCCTTAGCTAGGGAATTGGCCCGCAGCAGCATAGCTGCCCGTACCACCTCTGGTGCTAAATGAGGACCAACGCCAGTGGCATGGCTCATAATCAGGTTTTTCTGCAGCTTGGAGCGTTCCTCTTTCTTAATAAACACAGTGCTGAAATCACCAAAGCCAGTGGAAACGCCATAAACAGGTCTTTCCTCCTCCAGGATTTTATCTACAATTTTGCGGCTTCTCTTTATCTGCTCCTTGCCTGCCTCACTTAAGGCTGCTGCCTCGCCATCCACAGCAACTCTGATAACCTCTGGCAGGGTTAAGGATTTTCCATCTAATATAACCATTTTCTTCTCCCTTCTTCATTGGCCTAAAGTATTAAATTAATGAAATAATTCATATTTCCTTTAGTTGATGAAACAATTCATGCAGCTGCATAGAAAAAGGCGCTAGGAACCTATCGCCCCTAAACGCCTTTGTTTAGTCATTCTATACTGTTATAAATAAAAAAGAGGACAGAGGTGCTGCCTGCTGGAACACCGTTGTCCTCTTGATGTGGTTACTATAGCATAGCCAAAATGCTATGTCAATAAAAAATGCTGTTAAGGATTAAAGTATACATTATCCTTTTTTTCTAATTCCTCTATGGCCTCAATTCTGTCGTCCAGTCCCTTAATATTTTTAGCAGCCTCCCGCAGCAGCAGATTGATATAGGCCATAGGAGTGCTGTAAATATCAAACAGGGAAGCTGTTGTTATAGGTGTAAAGGCGGCAGCACTGGCCATGGAGGCAAAAGGCGACAGCCTGGAATCAGTTATAACCAGCAGGTTAAAGCCTTTATCATGCAGGCGCTGGCACTGCTTCAAAAGTTCATTGGCATAGCGTGGATAAGCCACCACCAGAATATTAACATCCTCCGGATTTCTCAGAGAAAGTGTACCCCATTCCTGCCTGTCTGGCGTAACAACCTCCACGTCATTGCGCAGCTTCTGCAGAATATAGGACATATACGGAAGCAGCGTAGCTGACATCCTGGCTGACAATAGCACCAGTGGCTTAGATGAAGCTATAGCCTCCATAATCCGCTGGCTGCCAGCTTCCTTTAACAGCGGTACTACTGCCTCCAGATTGGCGATTTCTGCCTCAATGGCACTACCCATAGGATCATGCTTTTCCTTACTATACTGCAGTCTCTGGGGCGCCGTCAGCTGCTTGGTGACAATCTGCTGGAGATTCCGCAAAAAGCCATTGTACCCCTGATAGCCCATGGCCATGAAAAATCTGGAAACACTGCCCTGGCTGACCTTCATCTGCTCCGCCAGCTCACTGGCAGTCATGAAAATTACACGCAAATAGTTCTTTTCGATATACAAGGCTATTTTCTGGTAGGTAGCCGATTCCTTGGACACCTTCAGCAGCATAGCCATCAGCTCATCAATACTGCTAAATTCAGTTTGCACATTACCCCTCCTTCAGGCACTGCCATAATTACTTGCCCCTAATATATAGAAAAATTTCTCCTCTGTCAAACCTTCCCCGCCAGATAAAAAACTCCACAAAAAAATCTCCTCCAGTAAATGGGGGAGATTTATCTGCAAATGGTGCGATTGGCGCGATTCGAACGCGCGACCCCCTGCTTAGGAGGCAGATGCTCTATCCAGCTGAGCTACAACCGCAGATACATTTATGTATTATAGCAACTTTTGCTATATTTTTCAAGCCATCACCATACAGGGGCGCCATATCACGCCTTATCTGGCACGAATCCACTGCCACCAGGGAATAGCAAAATTATCCTGGTAATT
>JAFPCE010000200.1 GCA_017390245.1 Selenomonadaceae bacterium | reverse complement strand
GGGGGAGCTGCATTCTGCTATTATCAACAAGGTACCTGGCGGATACTACCGCTGCGTTAATGACTGGAGCAAGGGCATGCCATTTGTATACATTGGCGATGTTTTTCTCTCTATATTAGGCTGGACCAGAGAAGAAATAGCTGAAAAGTTTGCCAATAAGCTGGTGAATATGATTCATCCCCAGGATTATGCCCAGATTAGTACCTACAATGAAAATATTACGTCGCTGGGCAGTAATCATAATTTAGCTAGTACTACATATCGCATTCTCAGCAAGAATGGCTATGTATGGATTTCAGACAGCAATTCTGTTAATGATACCCCAGAGGGCACTTTCTGGCAGGGGTTTATTAATGATGTTAGTGATAATAAAACTGAGGAAAATCTGATTCGTGCCCTGTCTTTGTCCTATGACAGTGTCTATGCTTGCAAGTTCTCCACTGGCTATATAGTTAAATGCTGGCTGACTGAGAATATTACTAAAAATTATGGTAACATTTTTAACGAAGGCAATTATGAGCCAATGCTGGGGGAATACAGGGAAAAAGTTGTGGCAGAGCCTGACAGGCATTTATTTACAGAAATTGGTACTATTGATAAATTAAAGCAGGTTTTAGGTGATAAATTAGCCTATTCCTTTAATTTCCGTGTTGCCAGGGGCAAGGAGTATTTCTATTTCCGTTGCCGCATTGCCCGTCCTACCATAGATAGTGATGATTTCTGCGTAGGCTTCCAGAGCATTGATGAAACCGTCAAGGCAGAGCAGCGCCATGTGAAGCTGCAGAACCAGCAGATGCGTATCATTGAAGCCCTGAGCTACAAGTATTCCAGTCTGTTTATCATCAATGTAGTGGATGAAACCATTTCTTTATATCGTACCAATACCTTTGGGGTAGAAAAGCACATGGTGGAAAAACTGATGGATATCAGGGATTACCGCAGTGCCATGAGCTCCTATATTAATAATTATATTGTTCCAGAGGACAGGGACAGAGTTACTGAAGCTGTCACCCTGTCTAACCTCTTTAAAAAGGTGCCAGAAATAGGTGTTTATACCTTTGATTTCCAGCGTCTTCTGGTTGGAAGATATTCCTATTCTGCTATCAGTATCGCCAAGACCTTTGACGATAATGGCAATATTATCTTTATCATGGGCTTGCAGGATGTGAGCAATCAGGTAAGGGAGCAGCTTCATGAAGCCCGCATCACCAAGGAGAAAAATGAAATCATTGAGGGTCTCAGCTCTGAGTATTACTCTGTGCTGCTGGTGAATACATTGCAGGATGATGTATCTGTTTATCGTGAATCCTTCAGCTTAGGTGATAATATTACTAATTATATCCATCGCTATAGCAGCTGGACCAAATCTTTGAATATGTATATTGATGATGTGGCTACAGACAATACCAGGGAAATCATCAGAGAAAAGCTTTCTCTAGAGTATCTGCGCCAGCATGCAGAAAATTTTTCCTTTATATATGAAAAGAAGCTGCCAGACCGTATTACTTATCTGCAGGTAAGAGTTGTCTTTATAAAGGGCAATAAGGATGTAGCGGTAATCGGTACCCGCAATGTAGATGAAATCATCCTTAAGG
>JAFPCE010000199.1 GCA_017390245.1 Selenomonadaceae bacterium | reverse complement strand
ATTGTTTCTACTGCTACCGGGTCTACTGCTTACAGCTTGTCAGCTGGCGGACCGATAATTAATCCAGCAATTAAGGCACTTTTGATAACGCCTATTTGTCCTCATACCTTGGAGGTAAGGCCTATGGTGATTTCCGATGAGGATGAGGTGAGGATTCATATTGCAGCAATGCATCAGGATATCCAGCTGACTCTGGACGGGCAGGAAGGCTTCCAGCTTTTGCCTGGGGATGAAGTGGTTATCCGCAAGGGGAAGAATCCAGCAAAAATTATCAAATTTGATGATAGAAATTATTATTATACATTAAAAAAGAAGTTATGGAAAAATTTATAATATAGATGAGGTGTATATATGAAGAATTTCAGACAGGGTAAGATAAAAAGCATCATTGAGTCAAAGGTAATTGAAACCCAGGAGGAGCTGGCAAGCTGCTTAAAGCAGATGGGTATTGAGGTTACCCAGGCTACTGTTTCCAGAGATATTAAGGAAATGCAGCTGGTGAAGATTCCTTATGGTACTGGCCGTTATCGTTATGCTTTTCCGCCTGAGAGTAATCATCTCCACAATGAAAGCAGGATGCAGCGCCTTTTCCGTGAGGTGGTAAAGCGAATTGAATTTAGTGAGAACATGGTTGTTATCAAGACTCAGCCAGGTGCTGGCAGTTCTGTAGCTTTTTGCCTGGATAATGCTCACTGGGATGAAATCATGGGTACCATTGCTGGTGATGATACTGTTTTCGTTGTAGTCCGCCACAAAGAATTTGCTGAGGATATTGTGCAGCGCATGGATGAAATGGCTATGGGCATGTGAGTGGCTGATAAAGGCTGAAGGCTGTCAGGTATCATGATGGCTTTCTAGTTAAGTGTCCTGCCAGTGCAGGCAGAAGCAGGGGTATTGTATGCTAAATACACTTACAGTTTGGAATTTTGCTCTGTTAGAGCATATTCAGATAGAATTTGATAAAGGTTTAAATATCTTAACAGGTGAAACTGGTGCAGGTAAGTCTATTCTGATTGATGCCCTGGGCGCTATGCTGGGGAATCGATTAAGTACTGATTTCATTCGTACTGGCTGTGAATGGCTGCGAGTAGAGGCTGTTTTTTCTCTGGAAAATCAGCCGAAGGTTGAGGATTTTCTGCAAAGTCATGCTATAGACAGTACTGAGGGGGAGCTTATTATTACCCGCCAGATTACCAGCAATGGCAGGGGTTCCATTTTGATCAATGGCTGCCATACAACTCTGGCTGTGCTGAAAAAGCTGGGTAGCCTGCTGGTAGATATTCACGGACAGAATGAAAATCTGGCACTTTTAAAGCCAGAGAACCAGTTTGCTCTGGTGGATGGTGCCAATGGAGAGATTGTAAAGGCTCTGGCTGCTTATAAGGAAAAGTACAGCTTTTACAAGGAGCAGCTGCGTCTGCTAGAGGAAAAGCGCCAGGCATCTGCTGAGTATTCCCAGCGTCTGGACATGCTGCGTTGGCAGATTCAGGAGATTGAGGCTGCTAATCTGACAGTTGGTGAGGATGATGAGCTGGAAAAGGAAATCAGCAAGCTGGCTAATGCTGAAAAGATTGCCAAGTGCGTCAATAATGCCTGTGAGCTTTTGTATGGCGACGGACGCAGCTTGGGTGTGGTCAGCGGTCTGGAGGAGGCTGTAGAGTCATTAAAGCGCATGAGCAGCTATGATGACAGCCTGGAGCAGACCATTAATGCCTTAAATGAAGCAGCTATTCAGATAAAGGAAGCATCATACGAGGTGCGGGATTACAGCGATGAAATGGAGTTTGATCCAAGGCTTTTAGACAAGCTGCAAAGCCGCATGGATGTTATAGAAAAGCTGCGCCGTAAATACGGTGCTTCTGCAGCTGAGGTGCTGGAGTATCTGGCTAAGGCTCAGGAAGAGCTTAATGATATTGAAAGCTTTGATGAGATTATGGCAGAGCTTCAGGACAAGGCTGACCAGGCAAAGAATGAAGCAATGGATTTAGCAAAAGAGCTAAGCAGTCTGCGCTGTGAGTCAGCTAAGTCTCTGGCAGGTTCTATTGAGGGCCATCTCATTGCTTTAGGCATGCCGGATGCCAGCTTTACCATTGCAGTTAATGCTGGTGGGGAGCTGGGCAGTAATGGCATTGATAATATAGAGCTTTTGTTTAGTGCTAATCCAGGCCAGGAGCCGGGGCCTATCCAGAAAATTGCTTCTGGCGGTGAGCTTTCCCGTATTGCCCTGGCTATTAAGACTGTAACTGCCTCCAGGGATAATTCCCCTGCCAGCATGGTCTTTGATGAGATTGATACTGGTATTGGCGGTAAAACTGCCCAGATGGTGGCTGAGCGTATTGCTATGGTGGCTAGTGGCAAGCAGGTGCTGTGCATTACCCATTTACCTCAGATAGCCTGCATGGCTGATAATCATCTCTATATCAGCAAGGCTGTTACCAATGGCAAGACTGCTACTAGCGTGCGAGTGCTGAGCAGTGGTGAACAGGTAAATGAAATAGCACGCATGGCTTCTGGTGCTGATGTGACAGCTGCTTCTCTGGATAATGCCAGGGAAATGCTATCTCATGCCAGGGCTAAGAAGGAGTTATATAAAAGAAAATAGGAGCAAGAGATGGACGGAGATTTAGATTTAATAGAGACAAAAATCAGCAGCGAGAATATTTATGATGGTACACTGCTTCATGTGAAAAAGGACAAGGTGGAGCTGCCTAATGGTGATATTTCCTATAGGGAATGGATAAAGCATCCTGGAGCTTCGGCTGTGATTCCTGTTACAGATAATAATGAGATTATTCTGGTGCGCCAGTACCGTTATCCTATTCAGGCTCTGACTATAGAGATTCCTGCTGGCAAGCTGGATGTTGCTGGAGAAGATCCTCTGGAGTGTGCCAAGCGTGAGCTGGAGGAGGAAACTGGCTACAGCGCTCAGGAGTATCAGTTCCTGACTAAGCTGGCCACTACTGTGGGCTTTTCTGATGAGTTTATCTATATCTATGCAGCTAGGGGGCTGAAGGCTGGCCAGCAGCATACTGATGAGGATGAGTTTATCAATGTGGTAACTGTACCACTGGCTAAGGCTGTGGAAATGGTTCATAGCGGTGAGATTCTGGATGGCAAGTCTGTAGTAGCTATTTTGATGCTGCAGAATATGCTGGCGAAATAATATAGTCTTTACAAGGAGGCTTTATGTTTGATTTTTCATTAATGAGTCTGGTAGCTGGTCTGCCTGGACTTTTGATTGCTTTGGTGCTGCATGAGTACGCTCATGCCAGAGTGGCTGATGCTATGGGTGATTTCACCCCCAGAATGCAGGGCAGGCTGACACTGAATCCAAAGGCACATATTGACCCTATTGGTCTGGTAATGCTTCTGATTGCTCACTTTGGCTGGGCAAAGCCTGTTATGATTAACCCGCGCAACTTTAAGAACTGGCGCAAGGGTGAGCTTTTAGTGGCACTGGCTGGTCCAGGGGCAAACCTGGCTATTGCCTTTGTTACCATGATATGCATGGCTGTACTCTTTAAAATGGGCATTTATAGTGAAGGTGTACGTCTGGTGCTGTCTATGATTGTACTGTACAATATTAATTTTGCTATTTTTAACATGATTCCAGTACCGCCTCTTGATGGTTCTAAGGTGCTGATGATGTTTTTACCTGGCAAATATGTCTATAAAATGGCTTCTCTGGAGCGCTACAGCTTTATCATCTTGATTGTTATGATGATGACTCCTGTATTAAGCCTGATTCTGATTCCGCTGAATCATCTGGTGCTGGGGCTGTTTAATGGCATTATTGGTGTATTTTTATAAAAAACAGATAGGTTAGGGGCTTATCTGATTTAGTTTAATTTTGGGAGGATTATTGCGAAATGAAGAAGATTATTTTAACAGGTGACAGACCTACTGGTAAACTGCATGTAGGCCATT
>JAFPCE010000198.1 GCA_017390245.1 Selenomonadaceae bacterium | reverse complement strand
TGCCACTCCGGGCCCTGTGTGAATATTATGAGCAGAATGAGAAGTATATGGTTTCCAAAAAGGTTAATCTATGGACTGTAAAGGGTGAGGAGTTCATTTACCTCTATGAGGTGCCTGAACTGACGTTAGCTGTACTAGAGCAGTGCCTGGCTCAGGCTAAGGAAGCTGGCTCTAATCTGGCTCATGTTGGTCCAGGACACATGTACACATACATCACCCCGGTCTTTGTTTGCGATACCATTACGGAAGAGGCAAGAAAAGCCTTACAGAAGTTTAGTATGCGCAAAGCCTTTCGCTTTTCCCTCCAGGGTTGGCTTATTATGCAGACAGTAGCGGTAGAGGCCGCTGCTCAGCCCAACATTTATACCAACAGCGCTGGCAAGGAGAAGATAAAAAATCTGAAAAAAATATTTTCATATTGAAAGGAGTTTCTCTTGTAATGAACACTTTAGTACTTCTCTTAGTGTGCACTGCACTTCTGGCCTGTGGTTATCTCTTCTATGGCCGCTGGCTCTGCAAACAGTGGGGCGTTGATGAAACCAACAGCATCCCTACTCCTGCACACACCATGACTGATGGCATGGACTACGTTCCAGCTAAGCCTCAGGTCCTCATGGGCCATCATTTCTCTTCCATCGCTGGTGCTGGTCCTATTACCGGTCCTATTGCAGCAGCAATGTTCGGCTGGCTGCCTGTTACCCTGTGGGTTCTGGTAGGCGGTATCTTCTTCGGTGGTCCTTATGACTTTGGTGCCTTGGTTGCATCTATCCGCAACAAGGGCCAGTCCTTAGGCGAGTTAATCGATGTTAACATCAGCCGCAGAGGTAAGATTCTCTTTACTGCTTTCGTATATCTCACCATTGTACTGGTTATTGCAGCCTTCAGTGCTATCGTATCTGGTACCTTTGGTGCTGTAGTAAAGGATGGCGCTATTGATGTAGCAGCAAGCTCTACCCAGGCTTCTGTTGCCATGGTTTCCATTCTCTTCTTAGTTGTAGCTGTTGTTTACGGCTTCCTGTTCTACCATCGCCGTGTCAGTGACTGGCTCAGTGCTGCTATGGCAATCGGTGCCATCATCCTCTGCCTGGCTGTAGGTATGAACTGGCATCCAATTTACATGCCTGCATCCACCTGGATGTACGTTGTAGGTGTTTACATCGCTATTGCTTCTGTAACTCCTGTATGGATTTTGTTACAGCCTCGTGACTATTTAAGCTCCTTCCTGCTTTACGCTATGATTATTCTGGCGTTTGTCGGTATCGTAGGTGCTCATCCTGATATTAATCCTGAGAAGTTCCCTGCTTTCACTGGCTTTGCTGTGGAAACTAAGAACGGTATCCAGTATCTGTTCCCTATTCTGTTTACTACTGTAGCATGCGGTGCTATTTCCGGTTTCCATGCTATCGTATCCTCTGGTACTACCTCTAAGCAGCTGGACAAGGAATCCCATGCCCGTCCAATTGCTTATGGTTCCATGCTTTTAGAGTGCGTTATGGCTATCATCACTATATGCGCTATTGCTTATGCTCGTGAGATTGGCCACACCAAGGGCGTAACTGATATCTTCGCTGGCGGTATTGCTGCCATGGTTGCTGCTGTACCTGGCTTAAGCGGCTTTGAGACTATTATCTACACCTTGCTGGTACTGACCTATTCTGCATTCTGCTTAACCTCTCTTGATACCTGTGCCCGCGTTGGCCGCTTCATGTTCCAGGAATTCTGGCTTGAGCCTGGCCAGACTGTACATGACATCAAGGATGGCTGGAAGAGCATCATGGTTAATCCATTCTTCGCAACTATTATGACCGTTATACCTGGTATTGCTTTAGGTATGAACGGCTTCCAGAAGATATGGGGTATCTTTGGTACAGCTAACCAGCTGTTAGCAGGTCTTGGACTCCTGGCTCTTGCAGCTTGGCTGACTAATGCAGGCAAGAACAACAAGATGTTCCGTTATCCAATGATTTTCATGATTATCGTAACTATCTCTTCCCTGTTAATCATTATCAGAAACCAGATTATGATTATTGCTGCAGGTGGTGCTGACTGGGGTCCTTATGCACAGGTTGTTATCGGCTGTCTCTTAACTGTAATGGCTGTCTTCCTGGTAATTGAAGGCTTTGGCATCATAAGTGGTAAAAAGAAGCATCCAATCATTGAAGATTGATTTTTGATATTTAAAGCTTCATAAAGAAAAGGCATCGCTCCTGCTTAGGAACGATGCCTTTTTTAGTGCAATTTTTTATTTTCCAGACATAACCTGTACCTGCTGCAGAGCTATCCTGTCATCAGACAGCTCCAGGTTCTGCCACAGGTCTATGTTTATGCCTTTATATTACCTATGATATTTGCCTGCCAGTGCTTTCAGCCATTTTGCTTTTTCCGGGCTAAGCAGCTGTGAGCTTTCCATGCGCCATGCCCAGTTGCCCTTAGCAGTGCCTGGCAGATTCATGCGATGGCTGCTGTCTAATGCCAGTACATCCTGCAATGGGGTAATGGCTATTCTGGCTGCTGAAGCGTAGACATGCTCTACTAAGAGCTGGCACAGCTTCTTTTCGTCAGCATCCACATCTCGCAGCATTCTGGCAATAGCCTCCACCTCGCCGCGGGAAGCATCCTCCTGCAGCCAGCCCAAAAGGGTGTTATTGTCATGGGTACCAGTATAAACCAGGCAGTCCTCTGGCTCTACGGCACTGATGCGCTTGTAGTCATTAAAGTGCAGCTCAAACTGCAGCACCTTCATGCCTGGCAGGTTGCACTGCTGTCTTAAATTTTCCACCTCATCGGTAATAATGCCCAGATCCTCTGCCACCAGATTTACATCACCTAAAGTTTCATGCAGCAGCTCAAAGAAGGCTTTGCCAGGACCAGGCCGCCATACGCCGTCAATGGCAGTCTCAGCGTCGCCATCGATTTCCCAGAAGGCTTCAAAGCCACGGAAATGATCCACCCTGGCCATATCCACCTGAGTGAGAATATTGCGGAAGCGTTTCATCCACCAGCCATAGCCATCCTTGCGCATAACCTCCCAGTTATACTGCGGATTGCCCCACAACTGGCCGGTTTTGCTGAAGTAATCAGGTGGTACGCCTGCTACCTTGTATGGCTTGCCATTCTGATCCAGCTTAAAGAGCTGCTGGTTAGCCCATACGTCAGCACTGTCCAGGGATACGAAAATTGGCATGTCACCTAAAATCTTAATGCCCTTGCCGTTAGCATAGGCCTTCAGCTCCTGCCACTGCTTCCAGAAAATGTACTGCTCAAACTTCACCCGCTGGATTTCCAGAGCCATTTCCTCTTCTACAGTTTCCAGCTCCATCTGGTCACGGCGCACCAAAGGTGCATCCCATTCATTCCAGCACTTGCCCCCCTGCCATGCCTTAATAACCTGGAACAGGGCATAATCCCGCAGCCAGTAGTTATGCTTCTTGCAGAAGTCCTCAAATTCCTGTTTTTCCTTTGCCTTGCCCTTGCCGAAGAAATTCATGCAGGCCTTCACCAGCAAGGAGGCTTTAACCTTCTTGGCCCAGTCATAATCCACTCTGCCTGTGTTGACACAGCTGGCTTCTTCTATATCCTTAGTAGATAAAAGGCCATCCTCTGCCAGCTTTTCCAGGGAAATCAGCAGGGTATTGCCTGCAAAGGCTGATGGCGAAGCATAAGGCGAATTACCAGGCCCCACAGGATTTAATGGCAGAATCTGCCAGATTTTCTGGCCGGCACTAGCCAGATAATCCACAAATTCATAAGCCTTTGGACCGAAATCGCCAATACCGAATGGTGATGGCAAAGAAGTTGGATGCAGCAGAATACCGCATTTTCTTTCCTGCTGGCTAGACATAGCCTGTGGCTTATTGCGGTAAATCACGCCAGTATATGGTGGCAAATCTATATCCATACGTCCCCGCATCAGCTTAATATCAGGCCGCATGCCCAGGGCATCCACCATAGTGCCTGCTGCCAGGTCCTTAATATCCAGGGACAAATGCTTCTGCTCCTGTCCTCTGTTTAAGAGAATTACAAAGACATCATTATCTGCCTCTGCGCCGAAAACGTCCCTGCCATTGGCAATAGTACGGGCATAGCCGTATACATCGCCCTCATTGTACACCGTTAAAAGGTCGCCAGTCTGCAGGGCTGGGAACTTATTGCGGAGGGCAATCAGCTGCTTATGCCACTGGCGCATTTCCTCATCGCCATTTTCCCAGTCATAAGGGCAGCGGCTATAAGGGTCACGGTAGCCCTGCATGGCAATTTCATCACCATAATAAACGCTAGGCACTCCTGGGAAGGTCATCTGCCACAGTACAGCCAGCTTCATTCGCTGCATGCCCAGATGCAGGTGCTTGCCGTCCAAGTGATACTGTGCCTGTTTAATAGCAGGCACATTTTCCTGGCTGGGAGCTTCGCCTAAAAGTGTCAGGATGCGCTCCCTGTCGTGGCTGCCAATAAGATTCATCATGGCATAGTAATTGTGCTTTGGATAATTTTCCTTTAAGCTGTTAACCCGTTTATTAATCTGCTGAGCGTCAGCATGCCCCAGCAAAAAGTCCAGCACCATGCTGCGGAAAGGATAATTCATGGCAGAATCCAGCTCCTGGCCACAGAGATACTCTCTGGAAACGCCATAAGCATTCTTGTTGGAAGCATCCTCCCAGACCTCGCCAATGAGCACTGCCTCAGGATTAATCTCCTTCAAACGCTTGTAAAAGGCCTGGCTGAACTGCTCTGGCAGCTCGTCCACCACATCCAGGCGCCAGCCGCTAATGCCCTGCTGCATCCAGTGATTCAGCACGCTGTCCTTGTCATTAATAATGAAATCCATATAGGCTGGATTGGTTTCCTGCACATTTGGCAGGTTATTAAAGCCCCACCAGCTTTCGTAGCTATATGGATAATCATGGAAGCTGTACCAGGAATAATATGGTGACTCCTTCGACTGGTATGCACCTACAGAATCATAATGGCCATATTTATTAAAATATTTGCTGTCTTCTCCGGTATGGCTGAAAACACCATCCAGAATGAAATTAATCCCCAGCTTTTTACCCTCTGCACAAAGCTCAGCAAATTCCTCTGTAGTACCCAGAATAGGATCTATCTTATGATAATCGCCAGTATCGTAACGGTGGTTACTGGCGGACTCAAAAACGGGATTTAAATATACAACTGAAATCCCCAGTTCCTTCAGATATGGCAGCTTTTCCCTGATGCCTGCCAGATTGCCGCCGAAGAAATCATAGGCAATAATCTCTTTGGTATCCGGGTCCTTAAAGTAAAATGGCTTATCCTGCCAGCTGGCATGGAAAACTGCCCCCTGCTTTTCAATGATTTTATCCCCCTTGCGGTAAAACCTGTCAGGGAAAATCTGATACATTACAGCATGCTTAAACCAGTCTGGTGTCTTTGCTCCCTTGTTATAAACTGTAATCTGATAGGACATGGCTGGCGGTTCATTAGCAGTAAGGCCAATGCCTCCCAAGCGCTCTGGATTGTTTCCATAATACCAGACCTTGTCATTGATGGTAACTACAAAGTAGTACCACATGAGACAGCCTTTTTCTGGCATGGTAACATCTGCGCTATAATACAAATTCTCCAGCGCTGCAGTATCCGGCTGCATGATATAAATATGCTCCCCGGCCCGCTCCTGCCAGAAACGGAGCTTCACCTCGATTTTGTCCTCAGCAGACAGGCTCTCTGTTTCCACCTTTAAGCGCAGGCGCACAGAACTGCCTGCTTCTGCCGCTCCCAATGGCCGGCGGTAAAATTCGTTTTGTGAATCGTGCTTTACGAATTTCAGCTGTACCATATAACTACACCTTTCTCCAAGAAAATTATATGCAAAAAGCCCGACCAGCTTAGGGCTTAACCTTATAGGCTATACCAGGCTAGTCGGGCCCTGCTTAAAAGATTTAAATATTATTCACTTATACTTTTACAGTACACTGTTATAAAGGTCAATATACTGCTTAGCTGCACTGCCCCAGCTGTAGTCAGAAGCCATGGCATTGGCAACCAGCTGATACCACAATCTCTGATCGCTGTAATCCCCAATGGCCTTCTTCAGTGCAAACAAAAGCTCATGGGCATTGATATTAGCAAAGCTGTAGCCATTGCCTTCATTGGTATACTTGTTAAATGGCTGTACAGTATCCTTCAGGCCGCCAGTTTCCCTGACTACTGGAATAGTACCATAGCGCAGAGCTATCAGCTGTCCCAGACCACATGGCTCATACTCAGATGGCATCAGGAAAATATCAGAGCCAGCATAGATGCGCTGGGCCAGCTCGTTAGAGAATCTGATATTGGCAGATACCTTCTGGGAATGGCGCCACTGCAAATCCCTGAACCAGTCCTCATAAGGCTTGTCACCAGTGCCTAAGAGTACAAACTGGCAGTCCTCCTGGCTTAAAAGCTCATCCATGATTCTGGTAATCAAATCCAGGCCCTTGGCAGATACCAGACGAGATACCAGACCGATAACAGGTACATTGCGGTTAACTGGCAGTCCCAGCTGTTCCTGCAGCTTTACCTTGTTTTCCTGCTTCTTTTCAATGTTATCTATGGTGTAATTAGCTATCAGATTCTTGTCAGTAGCGGGATTATATACATCATAATCCAGGCCATTGACGATACCAAAGAGCTCATGTCCACGCTTTCTTAAGAGTCCGTCCAGATTTTCACCAAAATATGGATACTGGATTTCCTCCGCATAGGTACGGCTTACTGTACCTACCTTATCTGCATAAATAATGCCGCCCTTCATGAAGTTAACAGCATCGTAGAATTCCAAATCGCCATTGTAGAAATAGTGCCAGTCCAGTCCCAGAACGCTGTCCATAATATCCTTGCCGAATACACCCTGGTATTTCAGGTTATGGATAGAGAAAACAGTTTTGATATTCTCATAACGGGCATCACCCTGATGCTCCAGCTTCAGGAAGACATTTACTAAAGCTGCATGCCAGTCGTTGCTGTGAATCACATCAGGCCAGAAATCCAGAAGTGGCAGCAGGTTCAGCACTGCTCTGGAGAAGAAGGAAAATCTTTCCGCATCATCATTGTAGCCATAGAGTCCATCACGCTTAAAATAATCCTCATTGTCCACAAAATAATAGGTTACCCCGTCCAGTACCAGTGAATCTACGCCGGCATACTTATGGCGCCAGGCAACTGGTACAAAAATGTGCCCCTGGTGCTGCATTTCCTGGCGGAACTTCTCGCCAATATTACTGTACTTTGGAATAATAACTCTGGCATCAACGCCCTGCTTCACCAGTTCCTTTGGCAGTGAGCCAGCCACATCGGCCAAACCGCCTGTCTTGATAAATGGTACTGCTTCTGATGCTACATACAAAACCTTCATGCAAATCCCCTCTTTTCCATTTCGGCTCGTACTTCTCAGCCTGAAAATATATTAATCATTTTGCTAACAAATAAATCCTGCGGTAAGAGTGCTTATTTTTTAGCCTTCTTACCCTTCTTTGCCTTTGGCTGAGTTTTAGCCTTAGGGGCTTTTGCCACAGTCTCTGGCTTTTCTGCTGCAACGGTTACTGGTTTTAACTCCAGCTTTTCCGTCAGCTGTAAATAAATAGTTGCCAGTGGTGGTACAGTCAGCACTAAGGACGCTGGCTTCCCCTGCCAGGACTCTGCCTTAGTTACCAGCTCTCCTTCATTCAGTACACCAGAACCACCGAATTCAACAGCATCACTGTTAAATACCTCCCGGTATTTGCCGTGTACTGGCACACCGAAACGGGCACCTCTCCTTACCTCTGGTGTGAAATTGCAGATGGCAATGACGAAATTGCCCTTATCATCCTTGCGGATAAAGGAAATCAAGCTGTCATTAGCATTATTGCAATCCAGCCACTCAAAGCCTTCCCAGTCAAAATCCACCTGCCAGAATTCCTTATGGTCAACATAGAATTTATTCAGTGCCTTGGAATAACGCAGCATCTTGGTATGCATGTCATACTGCTCAGGCAGATGCCAGTCTAAGCTGTCATCAAAGTTCCATTCAATAAACTGGCCAAATTCACCGCCCATAAACAGCAGCTTTTTGCCAGGATGAGCCATCCAGTAGCCAAAGAAACCACGGAGGCCGGCAAACTTCTGCCAGTAATCACCAGGCATTTTGTTAATGAGGGAGCACTTGCCATGCACCACCTCATCATGGGACAGCGGCAGCACAAAGTTCTCACTGAAAGCATACATCAGAGAGAAGGTTATCTTGTCATGATGCCACTTGCGGTAGATTGGATCCAGAGCCATATACCGGAGAATATCATTCATCCAGCCCATGTTCCACTTGTAATTAAAGCCCATGCCGCCCATATAAACCGGCTTGGAAATTTTTGGCCAGGAGGTGGACTCCTCTGCAATCATCAGGGCCTGCGGATGCTCCTTAAACACAGCCATATTCAGGTTGTGCAGGAAGTCAATGGCCTCCAGATTGCCATTTTCACCATATTTATTTGGACGCCACTGGCCAGATTCCCTGCCATAGTTCAAATACAGCATATTGGCAACTGCATCAATGCGGAGGCCGTCAATGTGATATTCGTTGAGCCAGAACAGGGCATTGGAAATCAAAAAGCTCTGTACCTCAGTACGCCCATAGTCAAAGTTAATAGTGCCCCAGCCCGCATTATCTGCCAGCTGGATATTGTCAGACTCATAGAGATTCTGTCCGTCAAAATCCCTCAGTCCCTGGTCATCCTTGCAAAAATGGCCTGGTACCCAGTCCATAATCACACCGATGCCTGCCTGATGAGCCTTGTCCACGAAATACCTGAAATCATCTGGTGTACCATAACGGCTGGTTACTGCATAGTAGCCTGTAGCCTGGTAGCCCCAGGAACCGTCAAAAGGATGCTCACAAAGAGGCATAACCTCAATGTGGGTATAGTTCATTTCCCTGGCATAGTTCACCAGCTGTTCCGCCAAATCCCTGTAGGAAAGATATTCTCCATCAGGAGTGCGGCGCCAGGAACCCAGATGCACCTCATAGGTCAGCATTGGTTTGCTATAGGAGGACTGCCTTTTCTTGCTTTCTTCCCATTCCCCATCCTGCCACTGATACTTGTTCATATCAAATACACGGGAGGCAGTCTGAGGCTTCTTTTCAGCAAAAAAGCCATAAGGGTCAGCCTTCATAATGTGAGGGCCACCATGCTGAGGCAATATAGCGTATTTATAAACATCTCCCTCTCTGAGGCCTGGTATAAAAATACGCCATATTTCACCATCATCAATCTTTCTCATCTTGTGGGTGCGGGTGTCCCAGCTGTTGAAATCACCCACTACACTTACTTCCTTAGCATGAGGTGCCCATACAGTAAATATTACGCCCTGCTGGCCATTTTCTTCAGCCACATGGGCACCTAGCATTTCATAGGCACGATAGTTAGTACCCTTATGAAACAGAAAAACATCAAATTCACTAAGCTGTGATAAATTCACTGTACCTCACCTCTTCTTTCTTCAATTACTCCACAGCTACAGGCTTAATGCCCCAGATATCCTCTGCATACTCAGCAATGGTACGGTCAGAGGAGAAGATGCCGGAATTAGCAATGTTAATAGCAGCAGAGCGCAGCCAGCCATTCTTGTCCTGATAGCGGCGGACGATTTCCTCATGAGCCTCAATATAAGCATTGAAATCCTTCATGATAAAGAACTCATCGTTGCTGTTTACCAGGTAATCAAAGAGGCTCTGGAAATTGCCATAGGTGCCATCAGTCATCTGGTTCATAACCTTGCGGACATTGGCATTGGTATTGTACTCATCCCAGGCACTATAGCCGCCGTTTTCATAGTAGCCGATAACCTCGTCAGCCTTCATGCCGAAGATAACGCAGTTCTCGTCACCAACCTGCTCTCTGATTTCCGGAAGAGTAGGAATTTTCTTTTCTTCATTGTCCATTGTCGTTGTCCTTCTCTTTTTCTGTCATTCTTGACAATAGTTCCAGTTCTTCGT
>JAFPCE010000197.1 GCA_017390245.1 Selenomonadaceae bacterium | reverse complement strand
GCATATCCCCGGTGATAATTGTTTTCAGCAAAATTCCCAGCACAATAGCTACAGCCCCGGCATAGCCAAAGGTTGAAATCTGCTTAGCCAGCTTATCCAGCTTCACCTGCAGCGGTGTCTTTCTGGCATTGCTCTGAGCCTCTAAGGCCAGGTTGCCAAAGAGAGTATTATCTCCCACCACATGGACCTCTAAATAAGCCTCACCACTGCATACTACAGTGCCACGGTAACAGTAAACAGGATTTAGCAAGTCCCTGATATCTGCCTGTGGTTCATTTTCTGAATTTTCTCCTGCTTCCTTGGTGATTTCCTCTGTTTCACCATTTAAAACAGACTGGTCTATTTGGACGCTTCCTTTAACTATATAGCCATCAGCAGGCAGCTTATCTCCAGCCTGCAAAAATACAATATCCCCAACTACCACATCATTAACATGGATTTCCTGCAGCTGTCCCTGGCGCATAACCTTAGTGGTATCCTTGGCAGCCTCAGCATCACGCATAGCTACAGCCTTGCCCTCCTGCTGGTTTTCGCTAACGGCAGCTACGCCATTGGCCAGAATAATAGCAATAAAAACTCCTGCCGGTTCATACCACTCCGCCTGCCCCATAAAATACAGACCTGCCTGCAGCAATAAAGCTACCAGCAAAATCATAATCATAGGATCAGTAAAGCCATGCAATATTTTCTTCCACAAAGGATCTGGGCTAATCTGGGTCAGGGCATTGTCACCGTGTAGCTCCCTGCTGGCCTGTGCCTGCTCATAACTAAGTCCATCTAATTTCATATATTCTCTCCTGCAGCTAGAATGGTTATCACATAATTCACACATAGTAATTATTATATTTTATCAATAAGCTGGCTAAATGCCAAATTTTATTACAAAGAAAAAATCCGCCCTGTAGCAGAGCGGATTCGGCTTCATAATTTTTTACATTAAATATCTTACATATACATAAGCTGTACTGATGATAATGGAAAGTATCATACATGGGAAAGCCAGCTTCATAAAGCCTAAGAAGGATATCTGGCGGCCATGCTGTGCTGCCAGTGAAGCAACTACGACATTGGCGCTGGCGCCTATTAAGGTACCATTGCCGCCCAGGCAAGCACCTAATGCCAGAGACCAGAGCAATGGGTCCAGATTGGTAATGCCCATAGCGCCCATATCCTTAATCAATGGAATCATGGTAGCCACAAATGGAATGTTATCTACAAAGGCAGAAGCAATAGCGCTCATCCACAAAATCAAAATGGAGGTTGCCTCTACTGAGCCCTGGGTTATAGCCATAGCCTCAGCTGCCAGCATCTTAATAACACCAGTCTCCACCAGTGCACCAACTAAGATAAACAGTCCAACAAAGAAGAAAATGGCCAGCCATTCAATCTTGCTCAGGACCTTGGCAATCATTTCCTCATCATGAGTAAAGGTAATTAACAGCAGCAGGCTAGCGCCAAACATAGCAGCAGTAGCTGACTCCAGACCTAAAGCACCGTGGGCTACAAAAAGAGCCATAGTCAGGAACAAAACGCTGAGGCAGCGCTTTAAAAGAGATGGATTAGCAATCTGCTTTTTCGGATCCAGCTTCATTATCTTTTCCTGCAGCTCAGGAGTTGTATGCAATTCCTTGCCATAAATTGCCTCTAAAATAAATACAGTTACCAGAAATACCACAATGCTGACAGGAGCCAGATTAACAATAAAGTCAACAAAGCTTAAGCCGGCAGATGAACCTATCATGATATTTGGCGGATCACCAACTAAGGTAGCAGTGCCACCAATGTTAGAGGCCATAATCTGGGCCATGAGAAATGGCTTAACATCTACCTTCAGCTGGGAAGTAATACTGAAGGTAACTGGCACTGTTAAAAGTACGGTAGTAACGTTGTCCAGAAAAGCTGAACAAACTGCTGTTAAAGCAGCCAATGCCAGCAGCAGCTTCATAGGCTGGGCCTTAACCTTCTGGGCCGCCCAGATAGCCAGGTAGTTAAACAGGCCTGTTTCTGCTGTAATATTGACGATAATCATCATACCCATTAAAAGCCCCAGGGTATTGAAGTCGATATGATGAATGGCTGTTTCCTGGGAAAGGATGCCAAACATTATCATCAGCATTGCACCAAAAACACCTACAATGGTACGATGTACCTTTTCTGAAATAATCAGCGCATAAGCAATAATAAATATTGTTACCGCTATAGAGGTTTGTGAAAGCATTTATATTCCTCCTAAAAATTATTGTCAATAAAAAACTCCGCCTTGCGCAACAGCGTCGTGCATTGCGTGTAGGCGGAGTTGTGATTACCTGCTATTATTATACCACAGCAAAAGTATCTGTTATATAGTTATGCAAAAATTACATAAGATATCTGAGATATACGTATGCAGTAGAAAGAATGATAGATAAAATCATGCAAGGGAATGCTACCTTCATAAAGCCAATGAAGGAAATCTGGCGGCCGTGCTGTGCTGCCAGAGAAGCAACAACAACGTTAGCGCTGGCGCCAATGAGAGTACCGTTACCACCCAGGCAGGCACCTAATGCCAGAGACCACCACATAGGCTCCAGATTGCTTAAACCCATCTGGCCCATATCCTTAATCAAAGGAATCATAGTAGCAACAAAAGGAATGTTATCAATGAAGGCAGATGCAATAGCACTCATCCAGAGAATGAGAATAGCAGTTGCTTCTACAGACCCCTGGGTCAGGGCCACAGCCTCAGCTGCCAGCATCTTGATAACGCCAGTTTCTACCAAAGCACCAACTAAGATAAAGAGACCAGCAAAGAAGAAAATTGCCAGCCACTCAATTTTACTTAAAACCTTGGCAATCATTTCCTCATCACGAGTATAAGTTAAGAGCAGCAGCAGACCTGCACCAGTCATAGCAGCAGTTGCAGACTCTAAGCCAAGGGCACTATGTGCCACAAAGAGAGACATGGTTAATGCCAGTACAAAAAGGCAGCGCTTTAAAAGCCCCTTGTCAGCAATCTGCTTAGCAGGGTTCAGCTTCATAACCTGTGCCTGCAGCTCTGGAGTAGTGTGCAGAGACTTGCCGTAAAGTGCCTCCAGGATAAATACAGTAACAATAAAGATAACGATAGCTGGTAAGGTTAAGTTCATGATAAAGTCCATGAAGCTTAAACCAACGGAAGAACCAATCATAATATTAGGAGGGTCACCCACTAAGGTAGCGGTACCGCCAATATTAGAGGCCAGAATCTGTGCCATCAAAAATGGCTTAACATCAACCTTCAGCTGAGATGTGATGCTGAAGGTAACTGGTACAGTTAAAAGCACGGTGGTAACGTTATCCAGCAGTGCAGAGCATACAGCAGTCAAGGTAGCCAGTGCCAGCAAAAGCTTCATAGGATTAGCTTTTACCTTCTGAGCTGCCCAGATAGCCATGTAGTTAAACACGCCGGTTTCTGCTGTGATATTAACGATTATCATCATACCCATAAGTAATCCGAGAGTATTGAAATCAATATGATGAATGGCAGTTTCCTGGGAAAGGATACCAAAAATAATCATCAGCATTGCACCTACAATACCTACGATGGTGCGGTGAACCTTCTCTGAAATAATGAGCACATAGGCTATAACAAATATTGTTACAGCGATTGTGGTACTGTCAAACACTTGTATATTCCTCTTTTCTTTTTAATATTTACCCATACTCTTCATGGAAATTTTTCTTATTTTCTTTTTTTCTTAGCAGTAAAACT